>JBEAXZ010000001.1:0-30162 GCA_041159565.1 Actinomycetota bacterium
TGCTCTGCTTTCCAAGGTCTAAGCGGCTCGAGAGAGTGAGCAGTTACAACATGAGGAATGCCAAATATCTTTGCGGCAAGGTGGCCTGCAAAGTTCGCGTACCAGGTATGACTATGGGCAACATCAACCTCGGCTAGGTATCTTGAAATCTCCTCACCGAGAAGCAAGGCTTGAAAGGCTGGGTTTATCTGGTTCAACTCTTCGGCGAGTTGATGTCCAATAGCGCCTGTGCGAGTTGGGCCATAACAATGCACCTCAGCGGAAATCTCAGGGATCTTTTCTAGCGCCGAGACCAAATTTGTTACGTGTACACCAGCGCCACCATAAATATGTGGGGGCCATTCCTTAGTAATCATGGCGACTTTGACCTGTTTATTGCCCACCATCCAAGAGTATCGTTAGGACATGGCCCGCCTTGATCTTCCGCTAGGAATAGTTCTTGCTGGCGGTGAAGGCAAGCGTTTGATGCCGCTAACAGCGGATAGAGCAAAGCCGGCGGTACCTTTTGGTGGCTCCTATCGTTTAGTTGATTTTGTTTTATCAAATCTTGTTAATGCAGGCTTTTTGAAGATTGCAGTGTTGACTCAATACAAGTCACATTCTTTAGATCGTCACATAACCACAACTTGGCGCATGTCAAATTTGTTAGGTAATTACATAACACCAGTACCTGCACAACAGCGATTAGGTCCCCGTTGGTACACGGGAAGCGCAGATGCAATTCTGCAAAACTTCAATTTAATTCATGATGAGAATCCAAAGCATGTAATTGTCTTTGGTGCCGATCACGTATATCGCATGGATCCAGATCAAATGTACAAACAACATCTGCAAACTGATGCTGGCGTTACGGTGGCGGCCATCCGAGTTAAGCGCAGCGAGGCCTCAGATTTTGGCGTAATCGAACTAGCTGAAGATGGCATAACCATAAAAGCATTCCATGAAAAACCTAAAGATCCACCAGCTATGCCAGGCCATCCTGATTTAGCGTTGGTGTCGATGGGAAATTACATCTTTCGTCGTGATGCTATGGAAGAGGCTTTGATAATTGATTCTGAGGATATCGAGAGTCGTCACGATATTGGCGGCAACATAATTCCTGCGATGACCAAAGCGGGCTTAGCTAAAGTTTATGATTTTGCAAACAATGTGGTGCCGGGCGAAACAGAACGTGACAAAGGTTATTGGCGAGATGTAGGTTCGATAGATTCATACTTTGATGCCCACATGGATTTAGTTTCCCCACTTCCTATCTTTAATCTCTACAACCGTCAGTGGCCCATACTCACAAATCCACCTTCAAACCCACCCGCTAAATTCTCTGAGCGTGGTATTGCCTTTGATTCGGTTGTAGGCGCTGGTTCCATTATTTCTGGGGGAGAGCTGCGCAGAACCGTTGCCTCCTACGATGTAATGGTTAACCGAGATGCTGCAATCGAGAGCGCAGTACTAATGCCAGCGGTGAAGATTGGCGAAGGCGCAAAGATAAAGAATGCGATTTTGGATAAGAATGTAATAGTGGAGCCTGGCGCAACAATTGGTTACGACCTCGACCGAGATCGCCAACGCTTTACTGTTTCACCTGGTGGGATTGTTGTTGTTGGAAAAGGCATAACGGTAAGTCGTTAAAATCAAGGATTTTTTCATAGGCTAGAATTGGCCCAGGTCAAAGAAGACCACTTCACTAGATTCCAAATTAATCGGAGTAATTCTTATGCGTTTTGGTGTGCTGACAGGTGGCGGAGATTGCCCAGGTCTGAATGCGGTAATCCGCGCAGTAGTTCGCAAAGGTGAGAAAGAATACGGCTACGAGTTTGTCGGTTTCCGTGATGGCTGGAAGGGACCACTTGAAGGTTTAACCATGCCACTCAACATCGCTGCGACGCGAGGCATTTTGCCGCGAGGCGGAACCATTCTCGGTTCATCACGTACCAATCCATTCAAAATTGAGAATGGTGTCGAGCGCATCAAGGAAAACCTTGCCAAGATGAATATCGATGCATTGATTGCGATTGGTGGCGAAGATACTTTAGGTGTAGCTACCAAGTTAGATGCTCTTGGCGTAAAGGTGATTGGTGTTCCTAAGACTATTGATAATGATCTAAACAATACTGATTACACATTTGGCTTTGATACAGCGGTCAATATCGCTGTCGAGGCGATTGATCGTTTGCACACAACCGCAGAATCACATCACCGCGCTTTAATTGTTGAGGTTATGGGTCGCCATGCAGGCTGGATTGCATTGCACTCTGGTTTAGCTGGCGGAGCATCCTGCATTTTGATCCCTGAGGTTCCCTTTGATATCGAAAAGGTTTGCCGATATGTGGAGTCACGCTTTGAGCAGTCTTATGCGCCAATCATTGTGGTAGCTGAAGGTGCACTGCCAAAGGATGGCGACCTGATTACCAAAGACTCAACCTTGGATGCTTTCGGACATGTTAAGTTGTCGGGAATTGGTGAATGGCTGGCCAAGGAGATTGAAAAGCGCACTGGTACAGAGGCTCGAACCTCTATCTTGGGTCATATTCAACGTGGTGGAACTCCAACCGCATTTGATCGAGTGCTAGCAACCCGTTTCGGACTACATGCTATTACCGCAGCTCATGAGGGTGACTGGGGCAAGATGGTTGCGCTTCATAGCACCAACATCGCTCGTGTTCCACTGGCTTCGGCAACTGAAAAGTTGAAGACGGTAGATCCAGCCTTGTTAGCTGAAGCAGAAGTCTTCTTCGGATAATTACCCTTCACGGACCATACCGAGTTATCTACCCTTAGAGACATGAATAGCAATCCAGGCAGTGCAGTTGGATTAGAAAATCTTTTTGATTCGACATTGCCAGCTGCCCAGCAACCTTCATGGCCAGATGCTCAAGCTTTAGATAATGCGGTTAATGAGTTAAAAGTTTTACCTCCATTGGTATTTGCGGGTGAATGTGACAACTTAAAGGCACGTATCGCTGAAGCGGCCGAAGGTAAAGCATTCTGGTTGCAGGGTGGAGATTGCGCTGAAACCTTTGCTGCGGCTACCGCTGATTCAATCAGAAATCGCATTAAGACAATTTTGCAGATGGCGGCGGTTTTGCAGTACGGGGCGAGCTTGCCGGTAATCAAGGTGGGACGCATGGCTGGACAGTTTGCTAAGCCGCGCAGTAATGATTTTGAAAAAAGAGGTGAGGTAACTCTTCCTGCTTATAGAGGGGATGCGGTTAATGATCTTGAGTTCACTGCCGAGGCCAGAAACCCAGATCCTTCTCGTTTGGTAAAGGTTTATCACACCTCATCAGCGACCCTAAATCTAGTTCGAGCTTTTACTCAAGGTGGTTTTGCTGATCTCAGATTGGTCCATGAATGGAATAAGGGTTTTATAAAAGATTCAAAAATTGGTGCCCGCTATGAAGCAATGGCAAATGAGATTGGACGTGCGCTGGACTTCATGCGCAGCGCAGGTGTCAATCCTGAAGAGTTTAAGACCGTTGATTTCTACGCTAGCCATGAAGCATTAATTCTGGAGTACGAAAAGGCGCTCACCAGAATCGATTCCCGCACGGGTAATCCTTATGATGTTTCCGCACACTTTGTCTGGATAGGAGAGCGGACTAGGCAGATTAATGGCGCACATATGGATTTTGCAAAGAAAATCAAGAATCCAATTGGTGTAAAAATTGGTCCAAAGACCACCCCTGAAGATGCATTGTCGCTAATAAAAGAGTTGAACCCTGATAACGAACCTGGTCGTTTGACCTTTATTACCCGCATGGGAGCTGGAAATATCAGAGCAGTTCTACCAGCCATCGTTAAAGCGGTAAAGGATTCCGGCGCAAAGATTCTCTGGGTCTGCGATCCCATGCATGGAAATACTTACGAGGCTCCAAGTGGTTATAAAACCCGTAAATTTGATGATGTTTTAGAAGAGGTAAAGGGGTTTTTTGAGGTTCATCAAACCCTAGGAACACATCCAGGCGGGATTCATATCGAGCTAACTGGTGATGATGTAACTGAGTGTGTAGGTGGAGGAGAGGAAATTTCCCATGATGACCTGGCGACTCGTTATGAAACCGCCTGCGATCCTCGTTTGAACCACACCCAATCTCTCGAGCTCGCATTTTTAGTCGCTGAGATGTTGCGCGACCGCAAGTAGTAAGTGCGAATGAACCTTGAAATTCTGAATTATCAGGAATTAAAAACCCCGATTGGAAATCTAACCATATTAACTGAGGCCGATACCTTGGTGGCCTGCGGCTTTCTCTCAGTCAATAATTTGATGAAAGGTTCTCCTGATGCAGAGATTAAGCGGAGGGTTAAACCCGATCAAATAACGGGATTAATTAGAGATTACTTTGAGGGAGATTTGTCGGCAATTAATTCAATCAAGGTGAGGCAGCCTGGAGGGGAATTCTCTCAAACCGCTTGGCGTGCGATGCGCAAGGTCAGAGTTGGAAATGTAATCTCCTATGCAGAGCTTGCAAACAAAGCGGGTTCACCGAAAGCGGTTAGAGCAGCAGGTTCTGCCTGTGCTAAAAATAGAGTCGCCATAGTTGTCCCATGTCATCGCATTATAAAAACCGGTGGTGGTTTAGGAAATTATGCTTATGGTCTTAAAGCCAAAGAGTGGTTGCTAAGCCACGAAGGCGCGTTGTAACAATCTCTGCAAGATTTCACTGGCCTGTTGAATCTGCGGTGCTGTGATATCCATGTGGGTTACCAACCTTACATAATTGGGCCCTAAGGCACTTATTAACAATCCTTCAGATTTTGCATTAGAGGCAAACTCTGCAGCGGTTAATTTAGCCCCCACAAGATCTAATCCCACGATATTAGTATCGACAAGATCTGGATTTACAACTGACGCTTGGGCCTCTTGGCACGCCTTTGCTAACTTCTTTGCATTGACATGATCATTTGCCAGAAGTGGAATGTTGTTATCTAGTGCGTAATGGCCGGCTGCTGCTAGCAAACCAATCTGCCTCATGCCTGCCCCATAGCGCTTACGCCAAACCCTGGCCTTTGCGACCTTATCCTTATTTGAAATCATCAGTGAACCAACCGGTGCACCAAGTCCTTTAGATAAACAAACGCTTATAGTGTCAAAGAATTTTCCATACTCCTTAAAAGCTACACCACTAGCAACATGAGCGTTCCAAATTCTGGCCCCATCTAGGTGCAGTGCAATTCCTTGTCCTTGAACCGCGGTGTACAACTTTTCAATCTCAGATAGAGATTGCACTGTTCCGCCACCAAAGTTGTGGGTATTCTCAATAGCAATTGCTGTTGTAGAAACTAAATATGGTCCAGAGTTTGGTCTGGCATAACTCAGCACATTGGCATGGTCGAGCAAACCTCTCTCATCCCGCCAAGTTCTAGTTGTTATTCCGCTAAATACCGCAGCAGCGCCTAACTCTGCCCGTGCAATATGTGAGTTCGCTTCACACAGAAGCTCTTCTCCGGGAGCAACCAAAGTTCTAATACCTAGTTGATTGGCAAGTGATCCAGTCGGAGTGAAAACCGCTGCCTCTTTACCAAACAAATCCGCGACCCGTTCCTCAAGTGAGTTAACTGTTGGATCATCACCATAAACATCATCACCAACCACAGCCTCTGCAATTGCAGCTCTCATCCCAGCAGAAGGCTTGGTAACGGTATCTGAACGCAGGTCGATTAACTCCATAAAGTCCTTCATAGAGAAATAATCTCAGGCGGTCTCGTTATTGTGAACCCTTGCAGAAACTTTAGGTTGCACAATTGCCAACATGGCAATTAAAACCAAGGTGCCACCTACAGCCAGACGGAGGGTAAATGGCTCCATGCCGTACATGAAGGAGAACATGGCGGCAAATACCACCTCCATAGTGAGAATAACCGCCACCTTCGTGGTTGAGATTCTGGCTTGTGACCAGGTCTGGATTACAAAAGCAAAAGCTGTTGCAAATACCGCAGTGAAAATAACTACTGACCAAACCTGTAAATCTGGTGGAGCCTTATACCCATTTAGTAATGCGGGGATAGCAGACAAGATCGCGCATCCAACTAACTGGATAACGGTTAATGCGTAGGCGTCAAACTCTTTACTCCAGGCACCAAGCAGAATTATGTGCAGCGCAAAAAAGATTGCCGAAGCTAAGACAAATAGCTCTCCAACTCCGATACTCCAACCATCTACTGAAAGTATGGCAAGACCAGTTACTGCCAGGGCAATATAAAAACTCATCAATAGATTGAATCTTTCCTTTAGAAATAGAAAAGCTAGAAGAGGGGTAAATACAACATATAGACCGGTTATGAATCCTGTGATTGCTGGAGTAGTCCTTTCCAGACCAAGCGTTTGCAAAATATAGCCAGCCCCCAAGGCTGTTCCGATGGTCAAACCTTTGACGACTAACTCCTTATTGAAGAGGCGAAGTACCGATGGCTTTATCAAGACCATCGCAAAGGCTGCAACCAAGAATCGAGATACTAGAAAGCTATAAACATCCTGTTGGTCCAATATGTCTTTCATCCAGACAAAGGAAATTCCCCACATGGCGGCAACCGCAAGGAGAGCCCACGGCGCTAATTTCATCTGCATTATTTATCTCGCATTTTCTTAAGGGCAGCAACTTCGCGACCATGCTCAGGTTCTTCACCGGGGGTTTCTAATATAAGTGGTGCATTTGCAATAGCAGGATGAGCGATTAATTCGGCAAAGGGTTCAATTCCTAATTCTCCTTCGCCTAAGTTCTGATGTCTATCTTTAAGTGAACCCAAAACATCCATCGAGTCGTTGGCATGGATGAGCTGGATCCGTTCCTTGCCGGCGACTTCAACTAGTAGGTCAATAGTTTTGGTCATGCCACCTTTGGTTTTAATGTCATGGCCTGCTGCGAAAACATGGCAGGTATCGAGACAGACACCAACTTTAGGATGCCACTCCAGAGCTTCAAAGTACTTTGTTAAATCATCTAATTTCTTAACCAGAGACTGACCTTGACCAGCTGTTGGTTCGAGAAGTAACCAAGGATCTTTGTCATCTAATTTTTCTAAGATCGGCATCATGCCCTTATGGATCTGTTTCCAAGCTTGCTTAACATGAGCCTCATCGACCGCTGATCCAGTATGGATTACTACTCCAAGAGCACCGATATCTCGGCCTCGCTTTAGTGAGTACTGTGTTGAGGCCAGAGAGTTTTTATAGGTTGCTTCAGTAGGGGAGCCCAAGTTGATTAGGAATGGGGCGTGCACGTAGGTTTCAATATCCAACTCTTGAGCTTTAACAATAAATGCTTGGTCCGCTTCTGGGTTGGCAGGAGGCATAGCCCAGGTTCTGGGGCTGGATGCAAATACCTGAATGGCCTCCGCTTTAATGGTTTGGGCATATTGAATTGAACGCTTTGCCATGCCTCCGGTAGTCGGAACATGAGCGCCAATTCTTGGCTTCTTTACAGATGAGCTATTGCTCTTTGCTGGCATTTGGTCACCCTACAGTGATAGTCACTGTTGAGCCACGTTTTACCTTGGTCCCTACCTTTGGTGAGACGTTGGTTACTACCTTAGTTTTCTTGTTTCCAACACTCTTAACAACCACCTTGAGATCCAAATCCTTCAACGTTGCAACCGCCTTATCTTGAGGAAGGGAAAAAATATTAGGAATAAAGACAAACTCTGAACCCTTTGATACCAATAGGGTGATCTTGCCTCCCTTATCTAATTCACCAGCTGCGGGGGATTGGCTTATTACGGCACCTATTGGTAAATCTTCGCTAAAGATGTACTTGATATCTACCTCGAAACCAGCCTCAGTCAACTCATTTAGAGCTTGTTCTCCACTCTTTCCTTTGTAGCTACTTACACCAATCTGCTCAATACCTTTTGAAACAAATATGTTGACCTGACTATCACGCTTAATCCGTTCACCTGCGGTGGGAGCAGAGCGCATTATGAAACCTTTAGGAAACTCCGAGGAAAACTCTTCTAATACCTCACCCAAAATCAACTTGTTATCCTTCAAAAGGTTCTCTGCGACTTCAATCTTTAAACCTTGTAAATTGGGAACTGAATAACGCTCTTTACCGCGAGATACTGTTACTGCAACAGTTCCATTGGTATCAGCCCTGCCTCCGCCAGCGGGCTGTGAAGAGATTACCTTTCCTTCCGGAATATCCTCGCTGAACTCTTCGCGAGCAATCGCAAGGTTTAAACCCAAATCCTCTAATTGGCTTTTGGCTTGCTTAGTAGTCAAGCCAGCCAGAGATGGCACAACAACCTTTGAGCCGGGACCAACGATTATGTACCAGGAAAAGATACCGAGGACTAATGCCAGCCCCGCCGCAATCCTACGATTTCGCTTAACCCGTGGAGAGGCGTTGCTCTTCTTTGTGGACGCGGTTTTCTCTTTTTTCGCCACAGTTTCCTCTTTCTGGATACTCTTCTTGTTTCGGGTTTTGCTCTCTTTTGCGTTTGATTTGATTTGCACTGGAGGAAGATCCAACTCCAAACTCAACTGCCTTCGCTTGGGGTCAAGCTTTTCAGAAAGCGTTCTTAGTAACTCCTGTAACTCGCCAGCATCTTTTGGTCTTTTATCAGGATCTATATCGGTTGCCTTCAAAACCAACTCATCAACCTCTGGTGAGATATTTGAGTTTAGTGTTGAAGGAGCCGGTACACGATCATTTACATGGCGTATGGCGATCTGAACTGGATCTTCACCTTGATAAGGTTTCTGACCGGTAAGTAGTTCAAATAAAACTATACCTAGTGAGTAAACATCACTTCTAGCGTCGGAAATACCTCTTTGTACCTGCTCGGGAGAAAGATATGAAACGCTTCCCAAAATAACACTGGACTCTGCGGTCATGGTGCTACCGAGCAGAGCTCCACGGGCTAATCCAAAATCAGCAATTTTTATGCGGCCCTCTTTGGAAACCAAAATGTTCTCTGGCTTAATGTCTCTATGAACAATTCCTAACCTATGCGCTGCCGCGAGCGCACTTGCCACCGGCGTAACTAATTGCAGGGCTCTTTCAGCAGGTAGTGCACCCTGCTCATGTAGATAGTCTCTTAGAGTTGAACCCTCAATTAGCTCCATGACTATGAAGACACATGGTGTTCCACCTTGATTCCAACCTTGATCCAATACGGCGACGATATTTGGGTGCGATAGTGATGCCGCAGCTTTTGCCTCCCGGAT
This sequence comes from Actinomycetota bacterium, assembly GCA_041159565.1. GTDB lineage: Bacteria > Actinomycetota > Actinomycetes > Nanopelagicales > Nanopelagicaceae > MAG-120802. The sequence continues at coordinate 9,164 of JBEAXZ010000001.1, forward strand.
GAAGCGAGAGACAAATTGTTCATCCTGAGCCAAATGAGGATGCATGACTTTCACCGCAACTTGACGGTCAAGACGTAAATCTAATGCTGCATAAATGGTGGCCATGCCACCTGAGGCAACAATTCGAGTGAGTTGATATCGACCATCAATTACTTCACCCGTTAAATCTGACACGGATGGAATTTTAGATGAAACTCATCCCATCGATGCGAATAGTCGCGCAATCGCGGGTGTTTTCCTGCTTAAAATGCTCTGATTCCTGCATTTGCCAGAGAATCATGTGATTTTGAATGTAATCACCATCACGCCGTAGAACTCGATTTAAACCAACCTCAGCTTCAATATCAATCCAAATGAGCTGGTCTAAATATTTGCGTACCGCCCGTTGCCCAGATCCAACCCCTTCGAGAATTAAGAGATCTGGAACCATGAGTCTTTGTAGTTCACCGTACTTCATGTTTAGCCAATCAAACTTACGGTATTCGAATGACTTACCTTCACTAACTGGCTTTGCGATACCAATCTCTAAGTTCTTAGTTAATGTGACACTGAGTGCGTTATCCCAACCGTCATATAGGTCATCCATATGAACTACTTCAACCTTTAGATCGGAGTAGTTACTCTGCAGCTTTTTGGCCAGGGTGGTCTTGCCCGCGCCCGCAGGACCATCGATCGCGATTATCCGAGAAAATCTACTTCGTCTTTCACCAGTCTCTACTGTTGAAACAACATCGGAAAGGGATATAGCTGAACTCTCAGTCATAGTTGAGTCTTCTGCTGCAATTTGCGCCAGCTAAACCAACCAAAGATTGCGAGAATGGTTAGCGCAACGTAAAGAACTGCAGTAAACCAATACTTTTGATTTGAGTAGTGATAAGTGGCAAATAGATTTATGCCAATCCATAAACTCCAAGCTTCGTGGCGCTGTAAGACCATAACAATTTGTGCGACTGTGCTGGAAACCAATAGGAATGAGTCTGGCCTAGATGCTGCTGCTCCAATGTCAGAGAGAATCGGAGCGCTAACCAACCACATGCCGATCAGAGCCAGCGCCCACATACCGCGTTCCTTGTTGCTCATATATTTAGGTTGGGCACCAGTGGCATTCCATCCAAACCAGCCCCAAACCGCGGCTGAAATGAAAACAATCTGCAATAAGGCGCTGGCTAATAGATCAACCTCATAAAAAAAGATTCCGTACAAGGTGCTGCTTATTACCCACCAAGGCCAGGCGATTCTCTTACCTAAAGCCCCGAGAGTTACCGCAATAAAAGATGCAATTACAGAGGCAAACTCCAAATAGGTAACGCCATAACCCCAAGCGGTGAAGAAAACAGACATGATTAGCTCCCTTCCAATTCGCATTACCGAACTGGTCTGACGGTCGACCCGCAGGTCCTCTCAGCCAACTTTTGGCTCCCGATTGGAATAGAGATTAACATAAGACGTGCTCCAATACAGTTACTTCGCCATGCTGGCCTTTACAGTGGTTGGGTCTTTTTGGCTGGAATTTATTTTCAAAGTAGGTGTATTGCGAAGGATGAAAAGGGCTTTACTGAGCATTATCCCTACCGCAACTATTTTTCTGATTTGGGATTACTACGCAGTTTACTCTGGACACTGGTTTTTCGATAAGCAACAGGTTGTCGGAGTTTATGGTCCCTCTGGCATACCGCTTGAGGAGTTTCTATTTTTCTTGGTAGTTCCGCTAGCTGCTTTGATGACAATTGAAGCGGTTCGCGCCGTTAAGAAACACTGGTCATTTGGAGATGAAATATGACCTACACCCAATTAGCTCTACTTGCCGTTCCGTTGGTAGTAATTTTTGATTTATATATTACCCGCTCTAGAATTTTGAAGCGTAAAAGCTTTTGGAACGCATACGCAATTTTGGTTTTTTTCCAATTAATAACAAACTGGTGGCTCACATCTAGAGGAATTCTTACCTACAGTGCTGATGCGATAACAGGGCTGAGAATTGCTGCCGCTCCTGCAGAAGACTTACTTTTCGGTTTCACAATGATCGTGATGACGATTTCTTTGTGGATGTATTGGGGTAGAAAAGGTGTACAGCGAGATTAAGGTTAGCGAACCTGTACCGCTTTAAACCAAGCTGGTAAAGCAACTTTGGCGCGACGCAGAGTTGAGGTTTTGGCACGGTTATTGAAAACGTCGTAATCAATCTTTTCAACCTCATCAACGATTCCACAATAAAGTTCGCTAGCTGCCTGAATGCAGGGACGCGCTTCAGGGTTTAGCAGGGCAATACCTGAATCAGCTTTGGCTTGAAGCTCACGCACCCGATTAATTTGAAACTTCAAAGCTTCTATTACCTGAGGCGTTAACTTTCGCTCTTCCAACATTTTTCTGGAGACTCCAAAATGTTGCAGTTCTTGTAAAGGCAGGTAAACACGGCCTCGCTCCAAATCCTCGCCAACATCTCTAATGAAGTTGGCGAGCTGGAAGGCAACTCCGAGATTCTCCGCTAGAGGCAGCGCTTCATTCTTTCTACCTTCTAACGTTCCCAACACATGAACCATTTGTAATCCGATTACTGCAGCTGATCCATAAACATATTCCATAAGATCATCAAAACCTTGATACTCGGTTACGATTAAATCCATTGCCATAGAATGTAGGAATGCTTCAAAGTAGGAGATGGGAATTTCAAATTTCTGTACCGTGTCCACTAAAGCCGCCCCTACATGGTCAGAGCTTCTGCCGTTAGAGATATCCTGCAGCATCTGATCGCTCCAGCGTCTCAGATAATCTGACTTTTCCTGATTTGAAAGTGTGGAGGCCAAATCATCAACGATTTCATCGGCATAGCGAGCAAATCCATATAAGGCATGTACATGGGGACGTTTAGCTTTTGGAAGCAGCAATGTGGCTAAGTAATAAGTTTTACCATGCAGCGAATTGAGTCTCTTACATTCTGCATAAGAGGCTCGAAGTGCTGGTTGGGTAATTCCAGCCGCTGTTAACTCATCCATAGTTGATTAAAGACTACTTGACTGGCCCAACGATTCTCTCAGCGGCTAATCTTCCAGAGATTAGAACCATTGGAACACCAACCCCAGGCTGCGTTCCACTTCCAGTAAAGACCACATTGTCAAAGCCCTTAGCTAAATTCTTTGGTCTGAATGGTCCGGTTTGGAAGAAGGTGTGTGCGCTAGCAAAAGGTGCACCACGTTCTAGTCCCATGGCTTCCCACTCCAATGGCGTGGTTATGTGTTCGACCTCGATTGAATCGGCAAAACCTGTGTAACCGCGTTGTTCCATAGTTCTCAACATTTGATCGCGGTACTGGAGTTTGGTTTTCTTCCAATCAATATCAGCATCGAGGTTTGGGGTAGGGAAGAGAATGTAATAACTATGTTTACCTTTGGGAGCGAGTGCAGGATCATCCTTTGAAGGAACGGTAACTAAAAGGCTTGGGTCGCTCATTAAAGTTTTCTTCTTGATTAGTTCATCAAATACGCCATCCCATGATTCGCCGAAGTGAATGTTGTGATGAGCTAGGTGATCATAGCTTCGTGAAGAGCCGGCCAAAATTGTTACACAAGAAGGTGAATAGTTAAGGCGCTTGATTGATAAAGGGGATTTCCCTAATAGATCTCGCCATGCTACCGGTAGATCAGGATTTAGGACCAGTGCATCACATTCGATCCGTTCGCCACTCGAGGTAATTACAGCTGTCGCTCTAGAACCACTCTTCTCAATTGTTTCTACGGTTGTGTTGTACTTAAACTCAACGCCATGCTTTGCAGCTGCTCCAGCCAAAGCTCGTGGAAGCGCATGCATTCCACCTTTTGGAAAGAAGACGCCATTAACCGAATCCATGTAGGCAATAACCGCATAAATTGCCAGTGCTTGCTGTGGTGACACTCCGGCATACATTGCCTGGAATGAGTAAACCTTCTGGGTTCTGGGATCTTTTAGAAATTGTGAAACTTTTGGCGCTAATCTTCTAAACCCGCCAAGGGCAATTAACCGGGCCAAATTTGGAGTAAGCAAGTTTAAAGGCGTATCAATATTTCTATCAATGAAATCATTCATTTCATAGCGGTAAAGCTTGGTAACAAACTCGACATAACGACGATATCCCGCCGCTTCATCACTGCCGATTACCTTTTCAATCTCAGCCTCCATTTGAGCGGTATCAGCATGAACATCTAACTGAGATCCATCATGATAAAAAGCTCGATATAAAGGCTGAAGCGGCATCAACTCGAGCCAATCCTCCAACTTCTCGCCAACGCAGGCCAGAGCATCAGAGATTAAGTCCGGCATGGTTAGCACAGTCGGTCCGGTATCAAATGAATAACCGGATTTCTCCAATAAACCATTTCGACCACCGGGAACAGATTCCCGCTCAATTACAGTGACTTTTCTACCTGCGCCTGCGAGACGTAAAGCGGTGCTGAGTCCAGCCAATCCAGCCCCAACTACAACAACATGATCGCTCTTACCTTTGATGGTGCGCATTTATAAGCTCCGTTGGGTAGCGATGATGGCCATTTCCTCTAATGCACGGCCAATCTTGGTATCAATAAGTGGATCTCGCAATGCGAAAACGGCTTGCTCGGTCAACTCTGTGATGAGCTTCTCAACCTTGTCCTTTGCCCCGCAACCCTGGATTATTTGCTGTAGTTCGGCAATTTCTCCGTCAGAGATGTCCTGTTTACCAAGACCATTCTGGATTTTCTCTTTGTCTTCTGGAGCTGCCAGCTCCATGGTTGTCGCGATTAACACAGTGCGCTTTCCTTCACGTAAATCATCACCAGATGGCTTTCCAGTGATTTTGGAATCGCCAAATACCCCAAGGAGATCATCGCGTAATTGAAAAGCTTCACCAAGAGGTAATCCATAACTGGAGAAAGTTTGGAAGAGATCGCTTCGCCCTGCCAGTGCAGCTCCAAAGTGCAAGGGCCTTTCGATGGAGTACTTGCCTGATTTGAATCGAGCTACTTTTAAAGATCTCTCAACACTTGTCGTAGCTAGCGCACCTTCCAAAACGTCCAAGTATTGTCCAGCCATCAACTCATCGCGCATTTCACAGAATACTTCTTGGCAATTAATAAACTCTGACTGAGCGATCCCAGATTCCACTAACATTCGATCCGCCCAGACCAAAGCCAAATCACCTAACAAAATTGCAGATGCGGTACCGAATCTTTGCGGATCGCCTTTTAAATTCTCCGAGCGATGAATGCCTTCAAATAATTTGTGAATGGCGGGTTTATTGCGCCTGGTATCTGACCCATCCATAACATCGTCATGAATTAGAGCGCAAACATGGACCAGCTCCAGCGCTGTACAGGCCTTTAAAATCTCTGGCCGAGGGTTTGCGCCACTCGCCAGGTAGCCCAAGTAAGCAAAAAGGGGCCTAAATCTTTTTCCACCATCATTTATGAAATCTGTCATCGCCTTAGCCACAGGCGTTAACTCTGAGCCAATACTGCCCAGGTTGGCGCTTCGAGAGGTGGTGAACTCCGCCAGTATCTGATTCAGCTCATGTCTAATCTGAGAAAGTTCCAAAGATTTCACGGCGCAACGGTACCCTCCCGCTATATGTCTGGCTCGCCTACTTTTTCCGTTGAATTCTTTCCGCCCAAGGATGAGGCGGGAGAGGGCCGACTATGGGAGGCTTTAGCAGCCTTCGCAGATTGTCGCCCCGATTTCGCATCTGTCACCTATGGCGCCGGAGGTTCCTCTAGAGATCGCACCATAAAAATTACCTCTGCTATAACCGTGCGCACCGGCATTCCAACTATCGCTCACCTAACATGTGTCGGCTCCACCAAAACAGAACTAGAAAAAATTCTGCAGCAATATTCAGAATCTGGAATTAAATCTATTTTAGCCTTGCGTGGCGATCCTCAAGGTGGACCACAAGCCGATTGGATTTCGACGCCAAATGGATTTGATCACGCCGACGAGTTAGTTTCCTTAGGAGTACAGAGAGGTTTTGAAGTTGGCGTTGCCGCTTTTCCAGATGGCCACCCATCATCCAAAGGGGATTTCTCAAAAGATATTGCAGTCTTATTGGAAAAGGAGAGAAGAGGAGCCAGTTTTGCGACCACTCAATTTTTCTTCGAGATAGATAAGTACTTTAATTTGGTTCAAAGTTTGAAGTTGGCTGGTTCTAAACTTGCTATTTTCCCCGGGATATTGCCCATAACAAATATCGCACAATTAAATCGCATGTCTCAGCTTTCAGGAACCCCAGTTCCAACTCACGTGCAAGAAAGAATCTCGCAACATGAGTCGGATCCAGTGCGATTAAGAGAGGCTGGAATCGAGATTGCTGTAGAAATTTGCCAAGAGTTATTGAACAGGGGAGTACCTGGCTTGCACTTCTATACGATGAACTCTGCAGTTTCTTCTAAAGAAATAGTCAGACGGATTGGTTTGAAATGAAGCGGGAAGATTTCTTTTTAGAGTGGAGCAAGCTACATGGTGATGCAGAGATTAAAGGCATCGTCAAAGGCTGGCTATCTATTAGTTTTGCAGTTTGCAGTTTCATTTCTAAATTAAAAGTTACACCCAATGGATTGAGTTATTTATCCTTGCTTTTAGCTGCTGGTTTTTTAATATTTATTGATTCAAACTGGGCAATTGCGCTACTGGTGTTATCACTTGCGGCAGATGGCCTGGATGGAACATTGGCAATTATTACTGAACGCGTCAGTAAGTGGGGCGCAGCTCTTGATGCTGTTGCGGATCGAATAGTCGAAGCCATATGGGCGATTGGCCTTTATTTTTTAGGCGCTCCTTTAGAAGTAGTTGTATTGGCTTGGTTGGCGGCCTTTGTGCAGGAGTACATGAGAGCACGGGCTGGAGGATTGGGCTTTCATAACATCGGGGTGGTCACAGTTGCAGAAAGGCCAATCCGAGCCAGCATGGTATTTATCGTCTTGGTTGCAAGAGCTGTTGAACTCGATCTTAGCTTTGGAATATCAATTTTCTGGGCTGTGCTTCAAACCTTCTCAGCATTTACTGTTTTCTTTACTCTTCGACAGCTGTTGCGACAATCTCAGCGCTAATTCCTACCAGAGGCAGCCCGCCTCCTGGATGGGCAGATCCGCCCACGCAATAAAGGTTTTTAATCGGGGAACGGTTTTTGGCGCGCAAGAATGCCGAGCGCACCCCATTACTAGATGTTCCATATATAGATCCACCTGGAGCGCTTACGTTGATTTCTAAATCTGCGGGAGTTCGAATCTCCATTACCTGCAATCTGGAGCGAACCTCCAAGCCACGCAACTCCATCAAATCAATAATGTGGTTGGCATAACTCTCTTTCAATCCGGGCTGCAGCCAATCAAAACCGGTAATTGGCTCATGTCTTGGAGCATTAATTAGAACAAACCAATTTTCTGAAGTTTCATCTTTAAGCATTTTAGGATCACCGGGATTGCAAATATAGATTGCGGGATCACGAACAGGCTGCTTTTCCTTAAAGATCTGATCAAACTCAGCGTCATAATTCTCTGGAAAGAAAACGGTGTGGTGGCCCAGATTGGATTTTCCCGATAAGCCAAGCAATAAACTGAATCCTGAGAGGGAAGGAGTAGCTTTTTTCAATGCTTTTCTCGCGCTGTTTGTCCTCCTGACTTTGGGAAGTAGTTTGTTGTAAACCAATTCAGCATCAGCATTTGCCACGACAACATCTGAATAATGCTCGGAATCATCTTCTAACTTAACCCCAATAGCAACCTTGTCCTTGAGTAAGATGTTTTTAACCGCCGAGTTGAATCGAAGATCGACACCTAAATCTCTAACTCGAGACTCCAAAGTTGTTGCCAAGCCGCCCAGGCCACCTTCAACATGCCAGGCGCCAAATGCCTCTTCGACAAATGCAATGGTTAGTAGAACAGCAGGAACTTCACGTGGATCAGATCCAGTGTAGGTTGCATAGCGGTCAATAATTTTTCTCAAGTAGGGATTGTTGGTGTATTGATTAGTTAAGTTTCGCAGAGATGTAGATGGTGCAATTGTTTTTAGATCCTTTAGAAAAGATTTGCGTTTTAGGATTTGAAGTGGTGATCTAAGCTCACTTTCAATAAAGGATTCCCGGGAGGCATCCCACATTTTTTCTGCTCGGGATAAGAGTTGATGCCATTCTTGCCCTGCCTGTGCACCAAATGCTGCTGCAATCGCAGATACGGTGTTGTTATGAGATAGATTGGGGAAAACCACCTTTACTCCATCATGAAAGATATATGTAAAGGCGGGATCCACTGGCTTGATGTTTAAGAGATGTTCAATTCGCTTTCCGGTCTTCAAAAAAAGATCACGGTAAACTGCAGGGAGAGTAAGTAGTGATGGGCCGGTATCAAATGCAAAACCATCAATCCACTCAGTTCGGCATTTGCCTCCAGCAAACTCTGCAGCCTCGAAAATCTGAACCTTGTGGCCACGTTTAGCTAAACGTGCAGCGGTAGCCAAGCCCCCCATTCCCGCACCAATAACAATCACCCGTTTGGGTGACTCGGTAACCCGGTGGTAACTCATATTTGTCTACCTCGCCAGACCAGCTCACCGCGACTCTTTCGGTACCAAGAGAGAATTATCAAATACATCCAGAGGCCAGCACTAAGTGGATGCAGTGAAGCACTGCTAACAACTGAGTTGGTCTTGAAAGCCACTAGCAATCTGGATGCCACCAAGGCGAAGTACCCATACCACCCTGAAATTTCGCCACTCAAACCTAACGCGATTGGCAGTATGGAAGAGGTAAAGAGAATTACTATTGCTATGGCCGCTCCGATAGGAGAAACAAAGGCTCGCCATTGGGATTTGCTGTATCCCTCAATAAGTTCAGCTGCGTTGTTATACATCCTACAGATCGCAACCTTCGAACCATCTGCAACTCCGCCAGAAAAACCACCGCGAACCAATAATCGACCAAGCTCTAAATCATCCAGAACCTCAGATTTAATCGCTTCGTGGCCACCAGTTTTTAAATAGGCCTCTCGTTTCACGATAAGAAACTGACCATTGGCTACCACCATAGATGGTCTACTCAGTTTTTCAGCCAAGCGAAGTGGAAGTGAGGCGAACCATGACCATTGCAACAAAGGTTGAGCCAATCTTTCAAGAAATGTAATAGCTAATTGTCGCGGATATGGCGATAGAAAATCCCAGGCCAAACGATCCATCAAAGCAATTGAACTACTAACTGCGTAAGGGCTGAGACGTACATCGGCATCAACAAATACCAAATACTTGGCCTGCGACTTTTGCGCCAACTGATGGCAAGCAAAGTTCTTTCCTAACCAGCCATATGGGAGTTCTGAGCCAGAGTGAACAAATAGATTTGCAGCTGAAAACTGGCTTATTTGCTCCACGGTGTCATCAGAGGAGCTATCGTTTAACATCACTATTTCAAAATTGCTTAGGCCCTTTTGGTTTAGAACTGATTCCATCAACCCGGGTACGTTTTGGGATTCATTACGCAAGGGAATCAGTATTGAAACAGAATCAATTAAATCCGGTATTTCTTGGTTTTTAACCACCCGAACTGTAAGGACATTCAGAGCTGTAATGGCGAGAATTAATAGGTTTAGTCCCAACAGAAACTCGGCCAAAATCTGCATCTTTAATCGCGACGACCAAAACGCACAGAGATGAAGTAAGCCAAGACATATAACCCTAGAGCGGATCCGGAAAAGAATGCGACTCCCGGTCGATCAAAGAAGAAGGCATTTGCAACTATTCCACCTATCAAACTCCAAGCTAAAAAGAATTCAGGGACGGCGCGGCTAGCGCCTAATGATCTGCGCTCTTTCGGTAACAAAATATTCAATAGCGCCATTAAACCCATGCCAGTTAGTAGCCAGCCAAATGTATTGGAAAGCGGAATCTCAGGCTGAAACGGAACTGTTCTACCGGTTATCTCCCAACTCCAACGACCAGCAGAGACCATTTGTGGATCTAGGAATAAATCCCATGACATCAGTCCATAACCGCCTGCTAAAAATACCCAATTAGGTGCTATGCGACGCGCTGCAAGAAATATCGGATGAGCCATCATTATCCAGGCAAACGGAACAACTAGTGGCACTCCGTAAACTTGATAACCCAAGGTTCCTGAGTACTCATAACTTCCAAAAGGCCAAGAGGTTCGAACCCCTATTTGTTCTACAACTAGCGCATATAAAAAGGTAATAACCAAAAAACGAATTGCATAGGAAATCCCATATGCAAACCATGAATGCAACAGCATCGCGCCGGCCGCCCAGTAAACAGTTGCAATTGTTATTAACCGAAGCACCTCACCATCAGTAATTGGATAGGCAATTTGCAACCCCAATGCAACTGTTAAGACAGATAGCAAAAGGAAGTTTTGAAATGGCGTGATGGTGCGTCGTGAATCCCGTCTAGGACGAAAATTGCGTACCGACATAGGGCAATTGTGCCTTATAAACTCCCAAGCTCTTTAGTGACGGCAAAGCGAGCAAACATCTCTTCGGCGTACCAGTTTTCACGATGTGTAGCAGCAATAGCAGCCTTATGCGCCTCACCCCTGTAGGCAAAGTTGCGTACCGCATCTGCGGATTCCCAAATTGAAAATGTTCCCTGTAAGCCAATGGGCGCCTCACCAATTCCAATTGCAGCCTTCAGGCCCGGAGAGCTATGCAAACTACTGGTTACAGGTGGAACGCTGCGCCAAAAAATCAAATTCTTGCGCCACTTAATTCTGGCTCTAGTAATCGCAACCACGGCTCCCTGCCAATTTGCTGGCGAATGCGATAGCTGCGCGAAAGGTTTTTTGCTAGACCAAGCTCCGTGGACTGAAATAGGGGAGAGTTCAACTACATACTCGGAGATTGAGTGCGCGCGCCAACGACGGAGCAATGCACTATTCTCAAATTGAGAAATCTCGTTTGGATCAATCACAATCAAAAGCCCCCAACGCAGCGCATCAGCATCTCTAGGAGTAAAGGTTTCTCCCTTGCCTGTTCCGAGCAATTTCCAAAAACTAATACTGGGAGCGCGCCAAAGTGAGATCCGATCCAATGCCATTCTCGAGATAGCCCAGAGAACCCTCTTTTTTTCAATTCGCCAAAAATAAACTCGAATCACTTCGCCAACTCCGCAGCCTTCTTGATCTCATGCACCACATCAAGAGGTGAGTCCCACATGGGAGCATGACCAGTTTCAGAGAAAATTATCCACTTGGCATGCGCAGGAGCGATAGATCGCTCCTGACAGGTAGTCGCAGGTAAAGTCTTATCACTGTCACCAAAAATTATTGTTACAGGAATTGACTCGGGGATATAACTATCGAACCTTTTCATCAACATGCCATCCCAAGCCGGGTAATATCCCTCAGCTCCAGCTATCGCAAGTGTCGCATCCAGACAGGTTTCATAACTTAACTCTCGCCAACGTGGTGAAACATCTGAAAAACCCAACATTCGAGCGGCTTCAAAGTGCAGCGCGGTTGGTGCCAACTTTGCAGTATTGCGCGCCAGAAACCGTGCTAGTGCGGTGCCCGGATAACGCGCGTTGTAAGGGTTTAGCCACAATCCAGCAGGAGCTAATCCCGTCAAAGAAAGCACGCGATCTGGCGCCCAGCTGGCCATTTCCATGGCAACCCAACCACCAAGTGAGTTTCCTGATAGGTGGAAAGTGTCAATCTGAATTGAATTTAATTTATCTAAAACATACCCGGCAAGAGAATGTGGATCCATGGGCTGACCTTTTGCGTAAGAACTCTTTCCATGCCCTGGAAGATCAACTGCAATTACTTGAAAGCTCTGGTTTAGAAGATTACGAATTGGTTTCCATACCGAACTTGCAGAGCCCAAGCCATGAATCAAAACCAGTGGCTCACCACTTCCGGAAATCTCGCAATGCAATGATTCCAATTCAATGGCCAACTTTCGCCGGAGTTGCATGGGCGGCCATCATTAATTCAGCAAATGAGGTCGGAAACACAGTGTGTGGATGCCCTGCGGCGGCCCAGATTTCCGAATAGTTATCTAAAGCTAAATCAATCAGAGTAATTGCCGGAGAATTTAACCAACCAATAGGGGCGACACCACCAACGGAGTATCCGGAAATCTCTTTAACAAAATCAGCATCTGCTCTACCCAGTGCTGGCACTTTAAGGAACTCTGCCACCAGCTCGGTATCTACCCGATGTCCGCCAGATGTAATTACAAGAAGTGGTTTTGCTTCTGGCAATTTGAAAACCAGAGAGGAAGCGATTTGACCAACCTCGATACCAAGTGCGGCTGCGGCCTCTGCTGCCGTGCGGGCGCTATCTGAAAGTAGTTTTATCTCACCTTTCATTCCGCTGGCTGCAATTGCTGCTTTGGCCCGCTGAACTGCAGCTTTCTCTAAGACGCCATCCATGGCGCAAAGTCTAGAGAGTGTTTACAGCGTTTGTATTAAATCTTGAACCAACGCCTTGATCTGATTGCGAATCGGTCTAACCGCATCAACGCCTTGCCCAGCAGGGTCATCAAGCTTCCAATCCAAATAACGCTTACCAGGGAAAAATGGGCAAGCATCTCCGCAGCCCATGGTTATGACGACATCTGAGGTTTCCACTGCGCTAACAGTTAGAACCTTGGGAACTTCAGCACTGATATCAATGCCTTCCTCCAACATCGCAGCAACAACAGCGGGATTAATCGAGTCGGCAGGTGCAGAGCCAGCTGAACGGACCTCAACCCAATCTCCAGCGAAATGGTTTAGATAAGCGGCCGCCATTTGAGAACGCCCAGCATTATGAACACAGACAAATAACACTGATGAAGTTTTGCTCATGATCTAACCTTTCTTACCATTATTAATGCAGCAGTTACCGCAGTAATTAGTTGTACAAGGACAAAGAGAGTTACAGAAGTTGGGGCGATTCCAGCAGGTGCATCTGTTAATGATCTTGACACGGTAACGGCTGGGTTAGCAAAAGAGGTCGAAACGGTAAAGAAGTAAGCCCCAAAAATCCACAATGGAATAATTTTCCACGCTGACTTAGCATCCGCGGAAAGCGCCAATAACACTAGGCCAAGAGTTGCGATCACCTCTCCAATAACCTGCCCACTGTCAGAACGCTCTATTTTACTGAGCACCAAAAAGGAATTTGAAAACATAGCATTTGCTAGCGCTACTCCAATTACGGCGCCAGATATCTGGGCCAAAACATACCCAACCAAATCTTTAGGCTGAATCCGCTTACAAATAACTGCCGCCAGCGAAACCGCAGGATTCAAATGAGCTCCGGATATTGGTGAAAAAACCTTGATCAAAACCGCTAGCGCTGCCGCTGTAACCGCAGCATTTATTAGAAGTGCGATGGCGCCATCTGTAGTTAGCTGATTGGCCATGAAGGATGATCCAACTACGGCAATGAGTAATGCTGCAGTTCCAACAAGCTCGGCGAAAAACCTCTCTATCTTCATGAGATCACCCAAGTATCGGTCAATGTAAAAATAGCAATTGCGAAAACAAAAATCGCAAAGGCTCGCTTCAATGTAGCTGGCGACAGTTTGGAGGAGTGGTGAGATGCAAAGCGAGATACAACTAAAGCCGTTAGGGCCATTAAAGCTGGAACCGCCCAATTAACCTCATCCCAGTGCCGGAAATGAGCAAAAAATCCAGTCAAGGTATTGATGGCGATAATAAACAGCGAGGTGCCGGCTGCTTTTGCCGGCGCAACGTTATAGAACAAAATGAGAATTGGAATTGCTAAGAATCCGCCGCCAATTCCAAATAAGCCGGTAAGTGCTCCAATAACTAAGGAGATTGCAATCAGGGCAAGTGGTGAAATTTTTCTTTCTGTAGAGGCTGTGGGCGAGGGAACTAGCATCGAGAGCCCAGCAGTAATTAGCACTAGAGCAAAGCCAGTCAGAACCAATCTCTCAGGAATGCTGGGGAGTAGATATGCACCAAGTAAATTTGTAGTTAAGCCAATGGCCCAAATGATTAGCGCCTCTTTGATCAAAACCTCTTGCTTTTTGAACTTGGGCATCAAGCCAGATGCGGCGCCAATAAAAACTACCAACAGGGAAGCGGTTGTAGCTTGTACAGGATTTAAACCAAATAAATAAATTAGCGCCGGAACTGCCAACATGGACCCGCCCGCACCTACATAACCCAGAACCGCGCCGATGCCCAGGCCGCAGATGACGGCTAGTACTAAATCCACTAGCCGAAGGTAGCCGCTTTAGAAATGAAAATCCCCTGTACCGCAATACGTGGCACAGGGGATTAACTAGAAATTCACCTGAAGTGAACTATTAGTTTAGAGGTTGAACAACCCTTCAGTAATAGATGGACCGAAGTCGACGCCGCTGCCAACCATTACGAAAATGATTAGCGCAGCTCCTGCGAGAGAGAGATTCTTGAAAAAGTTGATGGTTTCACCCTGCTTCGCCTGCTCATCCTGGATGGTCCAGAAGTTGTGCATTAAGAAGGCTGATGCAATGAGGAAGATAGCTAGGAGCAATGCACCTAGATCTGCATAAACTCCAAGAGCAACATAAAGTCCGCCAATAATAAGCATTAATCCAGTAACAATTACTGAGAGTTTGGCTGCAGGGACCTTCTTATATTGCGCATAGCCTGTCATGGCCTGAAGTTTGGTTAGGTGTGCGATACCTGAGTTGATAAAGATCAGTGCAAAAAGCACACGACCAAGCACAAGGAGGATATCCATATTTTCCTTTCATAGTGGGGCATGATTTAGTTGAAGAGTAAACCAATTTTATTGAAATTTCAACTAAATCAGCGTGTCGAGGCAAATAAAAACCGCGCCCGACCGAAGCCGAGCGCGGTTTTGCGCTAACCCTTAATTTAAGGATTTACTTTGGTGATGCGTCCATCTAGGGCAGGGATTTGAATCGCCTTGCCGCCAGCTGATGCCTCTTGTACCGCTTCAATGAATACATCTACGAGTAGTCCACGTAGTTTGGCTTTTGAAGGGGTGAAGAAGCCGACATAACCATCTCCGCCGTAAATCATGAAGTCAGGAACTGCAATGGTGTACTCCTTGGAGTCCTTTGCAATCGCTGTTCCATTTGGCAAGGTCACACTCTGAACTCGAGATCCGACTGGCTTTGAGGTATCAAAGCTGAACTTGAATCCGGAGATCTGTGGGAAGCGACCATCGCCTGGCCAGTTGCTAACACCGTTTTCAAGCGCCTTCCAGAGATTTTCGCCGGTGATTACAGATACTCCGACTGTGTTTCCAAATGGATAAACAGCGAGAGCATCACCAAGAGTTACATCGTATGGAGCAACCTTGTCGACACCTGGACGGTTGAAGCTCTTGTTAGCAGGTACATAAGTGGCAGCTGGGAACTTATCGCGGATTCCGCCACCATTTATGAAAGCGAAATCAGTGGCGTACTTCTTGCGCATTGCATCTGCTGTGAAGTTACCAATTGCGGCTTCACCCGCACGCTGCACCTGAGGTGATCCACCTTGAGCAAAGATTCCATTAACTGAACCAATCTTTACATCAAGCTTGGCGGTTAGTTGGTCCTTGTACTTCTTGACCAACGCTGCACCTTCTGCATTGGGAGTTAATGAAGCAAAGGCGGAACGAAGAACAACATCAACAGTTGAACCACGTACGCGACTTGATCCATCAAGGCATACAGTCACTCTGTTGTACTCCTGGCCAGCATTGCGAACCATGGCAACCAGAGCACCGTTAACTGCTGCATTTCCAGCTAGTGCTGAGTTGTATGTCTGGTGACTATGGCCACCAAATACAACGGCAGCGCCCTTGATTTGCTTAGCCAAATCAATCAATTTGCCCTTAGCTTCGCCATCACGGTTTTCTTGCCAACCCTGATGAAGTAGCGCAACGACAAAATCTGCGCCGGCTGCTTTGGCCTGCTTAACCGCGGCGTTGATGCCATCAACCTTCTCAGAGATTACTAACTCTTTGCCGCTGTAGCTTAGATTTCCAGGGAAAATCTGCTCTTTAGTCTCCTCGGTGTTTGCTCCGACAAATCCAACACTTACTCCACCGCGTTCTACGATGTGGAAAGCCCTAGCTGCATTAGCACCACTTTGCAGTGGCTCTAGAGAGCTGTAGTTAGATGCAACCCACTGGAAATCAGAGGCTGCGATAACTTTTTGTACATGTGCCAAGTTGCGATCATGTTCATGGTTTCCAAAACCTGAAACATCAAACTTGAGTAGGTTCATCGACTCCACAGTTGGCATCTCTTCAAACTGGCTTGAGATTGGGGGAGCTGCGCCGAAGTTATCACCCGCCGACATTGTGAAGGTAGCTGGATTCTTGGCACGTTCAGCGGCAAAGGCGCTCATTAGTAGAGCGGTACCAGCGTTTGCTGAAGTTCCCTCAATCGCACCATGGAAATCGCTGAGTTGTAGAAGTTGAACAGCTTTCCATGAACTCCTTGCTACTCCAGCAAGATCTGTTGCACTAAATGTCTTACTCCAAGTTGCAGCTTTGGAGAAACCATACGCATTGACGGCTTTAACTGAGATGGTCGCGCTGGTTTGACCTTCAATTATTGGCAGAGTAACAACACCAGTTGTTGTTGCTGGCAAAGTGATTGGGCAGGAGCCCTCTCCACCTGAAACAACATATGAATTGACTGCAGGTGATGCAATGACTTTGTCGAAGACCACTCGAACACCGTTTGATGTTAGGTATGCCTTCTTAATGACTGGAGCTGCAGGGACCGCATATGTATTTGCAGTGACCTGCGGGGAAGTGAGCACCACTAGTGCGGAGGTCGCTAGCGCTAGAGCGCTGGCAACCGCAGAGATACGTAGACGGAGGGATCTACCCTGGGTCTGCGCTTGAGAGGTATGTGTGATCACGGGCGGATACTGACATGAGTTTGGCGTGTCGTTGCTGAACAACACTTCTGGGGCCGGTCGGGCTTGTGCCTGTCAGGGCGGGCCGCTAAGGTTCGAACAAATGTTCGAAAAATCTGAAATATACCTAGCTGGCGGCGAACCCATCGAGTTTGTCCACAATGGCCAGCGTTTTCGCATACACACAGTTCTCTCCTCCTGGCGGGAGTCGGGTGGCTGGTGGAATCGGGCCAGCGATGGCTTATTCCGCCCCGATGATGGATCTCGGATTCTCTGGCGGGTTGAGGCGGCTCCAATCGGGGCGATGAAAACCTTTGAGATAGAGCGTGAAGAGGGCGTTGGTTTATGGCGGATTCGTCCCACCTCACGCCCGGCTTAAAAGTTAAAGATCATGAGCTTCACCCATCTACATGTAGCTAGTGGTTTCTCATTTAAATATGGCACCACTTTGCCTGACGCATTAGTAGCTAAAGCAAGAGATTTTGGCATGCACTCTATGGCTTTAACTGATCGTGATGGTTTATCCGGTGCTATTAGATTCACTCAAAGCTGTTTGGAAAATCAAATATCTCCAATAATCGGGGTCGATATCTCATATGAAAATCAAACTCGCATCACCCTGCTGGCTACACCAGGCAAAGGCTGGTCATCTTTAGTCAGAGTTGTTACCCAACTTAAAAATTATGGCGCTCCTTGTGATCTTAACTTTTTAAAACAAAACTCAAACTATACTCAAAACCTACTAGCTTTACATGGTCCAGATTCAGAGATTTCCCGGGCTTTAACCTCGAGACGTTATGACAAAGCTTTGTTAATTTTTAACTCTGCTCGAGATTTATTTATAGATCAAAGTATCGAATGTGTTTCCCATTTGATTTATGGTGATGGTCCGAAATCCACTACCCATGCCGCCCGCATGCTTAATTTTGCTCGAGATCATGATTTGCCGGCGGTTTTAACCAATGCGGTAAGGATGAAAAGCAGGGAAGATGCACCGATAGCTGATGTATTAGATGCCACTCGCAACTTACTGCCTCTACACAAAAAAGTCGTAGAACGTAAAAACGCAGAAGCTTTTTTGAAAAACTCAGATGAGATGATTTTTATTGCCGATAAAATCGCAGCTGCTGCTGGAGAAAGAAATGCAAACCAGTTATTAAAAACCACAACAGAATGGGCTGAGCGTGCGGTTTTATCGCCACAATCAGATATCGGCTTAGGCTCTATCCACCTTCCCGAACCAGATGTTGTGGGCGCTAAATCTCAACTAGAGCTAACCGCACAGCTCCGGAGTCGAGCCTATGCCGGGGTTAATTGGCGTTATGGTGGTTTGAGTTCAGAGGTAGAGGAGCGTTTAAATAAAGAGCTCTCCATCATCGCTAGCTTGGGTTATGAATCTTATTTTTTAACAGTTGCAGATATAACTGACAGAGCACGAAATACTGGAATACGAGTGGCGGCTCGAGGTAGCGGCGCCGGATCTTTGGTCTGTCATCTTTTAGGGATTTCTGGTGTCGAGCCTCTATCTCTAGGGCTATTAATGGAGCGGTTCTGCTCACCGCTTCGTAAGGCGCTGCCAGATATAGATATAGATGTTGAATCAGCGCGCAGATTAGAGATTTATGATCAAGTCTTTGAGAGTTACCAACAACGCTGCGCCACGGTTGCGATGTTTGATAAGTATCGAGCCCGTCATGCGATTCGAGATGTAGGTGCGGCGCTATCACTGCCACCGATGGAGATAGATTTAGTAGCAAAGTCCCTACCTCATATTCGAGCTCGAAATATCTCTCAGGCTTTAGAAAATCTGCCAGAGTTAAAGAACCTTAATCTGACATCTGGAACTTGGAAGATGGCAATTGGCCTAGCTGAAAGATTAGATGGCTTGCCACGAAACTTGGCGATGCATCCTTGTGCGGTAGTTATCTCAGATATCGGTCTTTATGATCGCGCCCCAATAGAAATAAATGCCAGCAACTACCCGATGGTGCAGTGGGATAAGGATGATGTAGAAGCTATTGGGCTATTAAAGCTAGATATTCTCGGAGTCAGAATGCAGTCAGCCTTAGCTTACTCAGTATCTGAGCTGAAAAGGAGCGCAAATCTTTCTCTTGATTTAGATGCTATTCCACTAGATGATCCAAAAACCTTCGAACTTATTCAATCAACCAAGACATTGGGTTTATTCCAAATTGAAAGTCCAGGTCAGCGAGAGTTAGTGGGGAAGTTCGCTCCACAAAGTTTTACCGATTTAATTATTGATATCTCACTTTTCCGCCCCGGCCCAGTTAAGAGCGACATGATTACCCCATTTCTAAATGCTCGCCAAGGCTGGAAAGATAGAGAGATTTTTCATCCCGACTTATTAGAGATTCTCGATGACACTGAAGGGGTAGTTGTTTTCCATGAACAGGTAATTGAAATCATCGCGACACTAGGTGGAGTTACCTTGGCGCAAGCCGATGAAAAACGCCGTGCTTTAGGGGATAAGAAGGGTCAACAAGAGGTTTGTGATTGGTTTTTTCCAGCAGCCACAGCACGGGGCTACTCCCTAGAGGTTGTTACCAAGATGTGGGAGGTGCTGCGCGCCTTCGCCTCCTTCGGATTTTGTAAAGCCCATGCTGCAGCTTTTGCTTTGCCTACCTATCAATCAGCCTGGCTAAAGGCCCATTACCCAGCAGCTTTTTTAGCTGGGGTCTTAACCCATGATCCAGGAATGTACCCAAAGCGTTTGATACTTGATGAGGCAAGAAGGTTTGGCGTGAAGATTGAAAAGCTTGATATCAATAAATCTGACCGCAGCTACAGAGTTGAAAATGATTCCAGTATTCGCCTGGCCCTGGCTGATATCTCTGGAATTAGCGATAGTGAGATTGATGCGATATTGAGTAATCGCCCCTTTGTTGATTTGGCTGATTTTGTGCACCGCAGTGGCGTAAGCCGTCCTACCTGTGAAGCACTGTTAATGGTTGGAGCTTTTGATGCTTTATATCCCGACACTTTGAATCGTAGGGATTTATTACTGCATTTAAATGATCTATATAAATGGTCCCGCACCTCAAGCAAGGCGTTATCTAATTTAAGTGGCTCTCAACTCACCTTTGGTTTTACCCCCGAGTTATCTAAAACCGGTTTACCTGATCTGCAGGCCCACGAACAGGTTAGAAATGAAATAGAGTTTTTAGGGATGGATATCTCTCATCACATGATGGAGTTCTATGCTGAGTTTTTAAATCAAATCGGAGCGGTTAAATCCTCAGATTTAATAAAACAACGCTCTAACTCCTCAATTCTAGTGGCTGGAGTAAAGGTGATTTTGCAAACCCCGCCTATCCGATCCGGTAAAAGAGTTATCTTCGTAACCCTAGATGATGGCAATGGTTGTAGCGATGCAACCTTTTTTGAAGATGCCCAACGTTCTTATGCTGAGACGCTCTATAACTCAAAATTACTTTTAGTCAGAGGTAATTTACGTCGCACAGGTGCCCGTGGTGTTTCAATAAGAGCAACAGGGGCGTGGGATTTATCAGCCGCCTATGAAAAGTGGCGTAATCTCGCGCTCTGTGAGTGAACCCATGCCAGAACATTCCACGATTCTGCATGTAGATATGGATGCATTTTTTGCATCTGTCTCAGAGCTGGATTACCCGCAGTACAAAGGTAAAGCCTTAGTAGTGGGTGCCGGAGCGCGCGGTGTAGTTCTATCGGCAAATTACGAGGCTAGAAAATTCGGCATCAGAGCTGCGATGCCGGTTGCTCGAGCGCAACGTATGGCGCCAAATGCAATCTTTATCCCACCAAATCATGAAAGGTATTCAGAGGTATCTCGCAAAGTAATGGAGATCTTTCTGGAGTTCACCCCATATGTCGAGCCACTTTCTTTAGATGAAGCATTCCTTGATGTCACTGGCTCGAGGAGATTATTTGGCACTGGTCGAGAAATTGCAGAGTTGATTAGAAAACGGGTTTTTGAACAGGAGAAAATCACCTGTTCGGTTGGAATCGCCTCAACCAAGTTCATCGCAAAGTTAGCCTCTGGACGTTGCAAGCCAAATGGGGTTTTAGAGATTGCGCCGGATCGAGTTTTAACTTTTCTGCACCCACTTCC
This sequence comes from Actinomycetota bacterium, assembly GCA_041159565.1. GTDB lineage: Bacteria > Actinomycetota > Actinomycetes > Nanopelagicales > Nanopelagicaceae > MAG-120802. The sequence goes on from JBEAXZ010000001.1 coordinate 30,096, forward strand.
AGTTAGTGAAATTTGGGGAGTAGGGCCAAAGACCAATGAAGAGTTGCAGAGATTGGGGTTGCGTACC
>JBEAXZ010000002.1:0-26537 GCA_041159565.1 Actinomycetota bacterium
AGTCGATTGTTGTCAGTGGCTTGAGATCTGGGTACCACCAACGAAGTGATCCAGCTGCTGTGCCAGTTGTAACTTTCAAGCATCGCAGGTCGCTTCCTTCAACGCCGCGTGCTTTTGCAGTCATGCCAGCACGTCCGCACTCATCGCCAGCTTTTGCTTTTGATGAAGGAACCTTTGCAGCAGATGCAGGGGTTGTGCCCGTGAGTACAAGTGAGAGCGCGGTCACGGCCACGCCTGCGCTTGTGAGTACTTTCTTCAAAGACATTTGTCTCTCCTAGGTTTCTCTCGAGGGTGAGAGTTGAGCGCTACCGTATCGGCCAATTCCCGCGCAGAGAAGTGCCTATAGGTGTCAGATAGATAACGATTTGAGGAAAATCCCCGTAAAACTCATGAAATCATGGCCTTATGAAGTACTTCGCCCCTCAAGTCATAACCAGCGCCGGGGTACTCAAAGATCGCACCATCGAAATCCAGGACGGGGTAATTACTCACCTGGCCTATGGGCAGAGTCCTGATGCTGTTGCTCTAGAAGGAACAGTAATTCCGGGGTTCGTCGATATCCACTGTCACGGTGGTGGGGGTTTTGATAGTTCAGTTGATCCACGCAGTGCGCTGTTTCATCTTAACCATGGCACCACAACCATTATGGCCAGCTTTGTTTCTGAACCGATTTCATCAATCCTTAACAAATTAGAAAATCTTTCCTTAGCAAAAAATGTAATTGGGGTTCATTTAGAAGGTCCCTATATTTCTCATGCTCACTGTGGTGCACACAAGTCTGAATACTTAACTACCCCGGTGCAATCAGATTTAGAAAAGATTGTCGCCACCAAAAAAGTTCGTCATATAACAATTGCACCCGAGATTGATGGCGCGTTAGATGCAATTTCATATCTATCTGCAAATGGAGTCACTGTTGCAATTGGTCATAGCGCCGCGACCTCTCAAGTGATTAATCTAGCGGTTGCAAAAGGTGCGAAAATTGTTACTCACTTATACAACGGGATGAAAAAGGATTATTCCAATCAAGATCTACTAAGTGGTGCTGCCTTACAAAACAAAACACTTGGCTTAGAGGTGATTCTTGATGGAGTACATGTTCCATTTAATGTAATAAAAGATTTTATTGCTGCTGCAGATTCCAGATTGATTGGAATCACCGATGCCGCGCCGTTCGCGGGTCTTGGCGATGGCGAATACAAACTCGGAGAGCTTCCAGTGGTTGTTGTAGATGGGGTCGCAAGATTAATAGATGGCGGTGCACTAGCCGGCAGCACATTAACTATGGATGTGGCATTTGCTACCGCGGTAAAAGATTTTGGTATGAATCCAGTAGATGCGGTTGCGATGTATTGCACCCGTCCTGCTTCCTATATTGGCGCAGATAATGTCGGTGATATTGCAGTAGGCAAGCAGGCTAATTTCCTAGTAATGAATGAGGCTTGGCAGTTGCAGCAGGTTTATTTCGCCGGCCAGCTAGTTTCCTAATTTCTTTAAATCATCTCCGGCCACCCGATAAACCGTCCACTCATCCATCGCCACAGCTCCTAGGCTGCGATAAAACTCAATCGCTGGTGAATTCCAATCCAGAACCCACCACTGAAAACGGCCATAACCCCGTTCATTGCAAAGCTGCGCCAAATGCTGCAACAAAGCTTTGCCATAACCGCGGCCACGGTATTCAGGCTTCACAAATAGATCCTCTAAATAAATTCCGTGCTTGCCTTGCCAGGTTGAATAATTCAAAAACCAAATCGCCATTCCCGCGATTTCACCATCCACTTCAACTAAATCACAGAACACCATTGGATTTTCACAAAAAATAGTTTCTAGCAATTCTTTTTCTGTTGCTTCCACCTCATGGGGTGCTTTCTCATAATGAGCTAGATCGTGAATAAGTTGCATCACGATTTCAGCTTCATCTTTGCGAGCCGGACGAATATTCATGAACGCTCCTCCATTATGGAATTTCCACCATCAATCACAATCGCCTGCCCGGTTATATATGAAGCCTCTGGTGTTACCAGCCATGCAATCAATGCTGCAACTTCATCAGGAGTTCCACCACGTCCCATTGGCACCGAATTGCCATTTAATTTCTCGTCTTCTGAAATTGATTCAGTTGCAATCCATCCGGGCAGCACCGCATTGCAAGTAATTCCATACTTTGCTTCATCAAGGGCAATTGATTTTGTTAGCCCAACCATGGCCGCTTTTGCTGCGGCATAGACCGGTTGATTACGCATCGCCATTACTGCTCCGGTGACGCTACTCACCATCACGATACGACCACTAGAGGACTTACGTAATTTAGGCAGGGCATATTTAGTAATAACAAAAGCGGTATCAAGGTTGCGGGCTATGCCTTTTTTCCAACTCTCGTAATCAACACTAGATACATCGGCTGCTTCACTGTCTGCAGCTGGTGCGGAAACACTTGTCATTCCAGCGTTATTTACCAAAATATCCAGCTGTGAAATTCTGGCTAATTGTTCTTTAACTTGATTTTCATCGGTTAGGTCCGCAACAAAAGCATTGATCCCTAACTCTTTAGCTCGCTCTAGAACTCTTGGGCTTGCGGCGGTTATAACTACCTCTGCACCTAAATCTTTCAAAGCTTTCGCGGTGCTAAATCCAATTCCCGATGCCGAACCAGCCCCGGTTACCAGAGCTTTTTTGCCAATTAGCGAGAACACCTACCTACTTTAGTGACTCCCGCTCTAGAATCTCTACCACCTAGTTGCAGATTGTTGGAAGGAGATTTCGTGTTCACTTGGGGAGTCTCTACATCTGCTTATCAAATTGAAGGTGCGGCAAATGAAGGCGGCAGAGGGCCATCGATTTGGGACACTTTTTCGCGTATCCCCGGCGCGGTTGCAAATGCTCACAATGGTGATGTGGCCTGTGATCACTACCATCGCTATACAGAAGATTTGGATTTGATGAAATGGTTAGGCGTTGATGCTTATCATTTTTCAATTGCATGGCCTCGTGTTATTCCGACTGGCAATGGAGCACTTAATCAAGTTGGACTAGATTTTTATGATCGTTTAATTGACGGAGTTTTAGAGCGCGGTATGACACCTTGGCCCACTCTTTATCACTGGGACTTACCACAAGCCTCGCAAGATAAGGGCGGTTGGAATAACCGTGATTGTGCCTATTGGTTTGCTGAGTATGCACACGCAATGGCCGAGCGATTTGGCGATCGTGTTAATAATTGGGTGACAATTAATGAACCATTTTGCAGCGCATGGTTGGGTCATTTATTTGGAGTGATGGCCCCAGGAATTAAAGATTTACAAACCGGCATTAACGCAACCCACCATCTTCTATTGGGGCATGGATTAGCGGTTGATGCGTTGCGTCAGGTTTCCTCTGATTTCAAAGTGGGAATTACGCTCAACTTCACACCAGCAATAACTCTGGGAGATTCAGCGGAAGATAAATTAGCGGTGCAATACGCCGATGGTTTTGATAACCGCTGGTTCGCAGACCCAGTATTTAAAGGAAGTTATCCCAAAGATATTGTCGCTGCTTTTGCTAAAGAGGTTCCTATCCATCCTGGCGATATGGAAATCATCTCAAGACCGCTAGATTTCCTAGGTTTGAACTACTACTTCCGCCAAACAGTTGCCTACGACCAAAGCGCAAAACCCTTGCCTTACAAGATGGTTACCGCACCTAATGTTGAGCGCACTGGAATGGGCTGGGAAGTTCATGCTGGAACCTTTACTGAGTTATTAAAACATGTACATAATGAATACCAGCCGAAGGAAATTTTTATAACTGAAAACGGCTCTGCTTGGGATGATGATGTTGTAGATGGAAAAGTTGATGATCCAAATCGTGTTAGTTATTTAGCGCGCCACCTAGATGCAATGTTCGAGGCTAAAGCTGCTGGAGTTCCTGTAAATGGATACTTTGCGTGGAGCTTGATTGATAATTTCGAATGGGCATATGGATATGACAAAAGATTTGGCATTGTTTACGTGGATTATCAAACCCAGAAAAGAATTCCAAAATCCAGTGCTTATTACTACCGCGATCGAATTGCTAAAGGTTCATAGCTTTCCGAACTACTGGAGTTAACCACTTTACATAGGTCGCCGTGAAGTGCCATTGGTCAAAGTAAACAAATTTATTGCCCACAACTACTGGACATAGATAATCAGTACATGCCAAATCAACGGCATCAATAAAGGTCGCGCCCAGCGCTTTTGCAGCCTCTTCTTCAATGCGATTGATTTGAACATTGCCCGCTTGATTTCGACCAGAGGAGCAAAGTCCGATATTTGCATTCGGCTTACTGGCGCAGGCGACTGAATCCTGTTGCATACTGGGGTTGTTGCTAATTACCACAAGTCGTTTTGTCATAGCTTTTAGTTTGGTAAGTGCTTTAGGGAACTCAGTTTCCCAAAGGTTCACAGTATCGATATCTGACTTTTTGCCATCAACTACCGCTGGCTTCCATTGATCGGTAACAATCAGTAAATCTGGGTTTAATGCCTGAATTTTAGGCAGCACAAGCTGTTGCCATTCAGAACACTCATTAAAAGGCTTATTTAGCTGATAGCTCCAAATTGGCACTTCTACTAAGGGACATGCCAACTTTGCAAATAAATAGATTTTGTATCCATTGGATTTGGCAATGGGGTCCAACGCGGTCATCCACATTGAGGCATGTGAGTCACCATAGACAACCATAGTTTTCTTGCCTTTAGCATCACCGGCCAAACAGTCAGGTACTTTTACATCGGGGAAATCTACTGCGCACTCTTGATCTAGCCAGATGCTTTTATCGGTTCGAGCTTTACTTATTGCGGGAACCAAATTCTTGGGCAATTTATTACTTTTCAATGACAAATTAATAACACTTTGTACTTTTTCTGTTGAGTCAACTATCTGCCAAGTTAGCTTTTTGCCTTTCTTAAAACAAAGTAGATCAGAGGAAATAGCACCGAGTTCCTTGCAACCAGAGCCAGCTTTTGCGGCTTGAGCAGGAGCGGCGGTGACGTAGCTGGTAAGTAAAATTGCAATTACCAAAACAGCTCTTTTCATATATTTCCTCTCAATGCATTAAAGACGATAGCAGATCCAACAATCATTATCGCTCCACAAACAATAGTCATAACCGGCTTTCTTGTTAAGGTTGTTGAATATCTAATTGGGTTTTCAAAGTACTTATGTAATAGTGATGATAAAACGAAGATAAACGTAATTAGTAGCCCAGTCTCCAGTACATTTGCATCGCGCCCGAAGTAGATTTTGTGGATCTGTAGCACTGGCCAATGCACTAGATACAAGAGGAAAGAGATATCGCCGAGGTAAATCAATGGTCGGGATTTAAGTACTCGATTTTCGCGACCAAAAAGCAAAAGCAGAACTGTCAGAAATACCACTAGCAAAGCTGGAAAGCCTGGAAATTCAGTAGCGGGGGTAAATATGACGCTTAGAAATAGAATTGCAGCCAGGGACAAATATCCCATCAAACTACTGCTGAGCTGCTTCTTAGTTAGCGACAACGCGGCACCAGCCCCTAACTCCCATACTCGGGCAAGGGTAGAGAAGTAAGCCAATCCGGATCCTGAAGCAATTTCAGAAATTGACCAAATAAATGAAATTACAGAAATAAGTGAAACTATCAATAGTGCAGCCTTGCGAAATCTAATCGACAAAGCAAATAAAAGCGGCCAGATTAAATAGAACTGCTCCTCAATCGCCAATGACCAATAATGTTGCAGTATCGGTTGGGGCAATCCGGAGGTGAAGTAGTCAATCGCCAAAGAGTTGAAGTGAATATTGGCTACAAACAATGTCCCATAGAAAGCATCTCGGGCGGTGTCAGCGCCTGTAATGGAACCCAAAACAAGGTAAGTAGCTATGGTTGAGCCAGCGATCACAAATAATGCGCTGGGCAAAATTCTTCTAATGCGCCTTGCGTAGAAATCAAGCAACAATTTACTAAGCGGCTTATTTTGATCACGCAGAAGAATTTGTGTAATTATGTATCCTGAAATCACAAAGAAAATATCTACTCCGAAGAATCCACCAGACACAACCCCCGGAAAAGCATGATGAGCGATTACAAGCAGCACAGCCAGGGCCCGCAGACCCTGGATATCTGCCCTAAATTTCATGGCTGTTCGAAGTTAAAGTTATGAGTTACGAATCCTTCAACATTGTCTTTGTCTATCGCAGATGCGTATTCGGCTCTTGTGTCTGGAGCCCATGCAATTTCAGAGTTCAGAAAGGTTATATTCTCTGCGTTGCGCAAAGTGACGGCAGATGGTTTGTCCCAAACAAAATCCAGAATCGGATTAGGGCGCAAATCGATACGCGAAGGCCACTTGGAGTACTTCTTCATAGTCAGAGAAATCCGGTTAAATTCAATGTTTTTTAGCAGCTCTTTATGTGCGGCCCATACCAAAATGGCAGCCTCACTCACTACCCGAATTCCATTGAATTTAATGCCGTCAACTTTGCCTTCCAGCTGGCGTTCGATATTTCCTAAAGATGAATCCCATTCTTTATTTGGGTCATCCCAAGAAAATGCGGTTACGTGTAGCGCTTCGCCATGACCCCACCATGATTCGCTAAAAGCTCTAGTCTCAACAATGGAGTTTTCAAAAACCACGTTAGAAATTAGACCGCCTTCACGAGCTCTTACCGCAAATCCACGATGCGAATCTTTGACAATGCAATCGGTGACTATGACATTTTCAATTACTCCGACCGATTCAGTACCAAGAGTTATCGCACCGGAAGTACTTTTCATGAAACAGTTTGCAATGTAGACATTGCGCACCGCTCCGTATTGGGCAGTGCCGCAGCATGACTTCAGTGAAATGCAATCATCTGCGGTAATTAGATTACATTTGGTGATTTGCACATTCTGGCAGCGATCGATATCAATTCCATCGGCATTTGGAACCATTAGATCGGTAAGGATTGATATTCCAGTGATAGCGGAGTTATTGCAACCAGTTAGTCGTAGCGCCCAAAAAGCTGGGTCTTTGATGGTTATATCTTGAATATCAACGGAATCGCAGCCAATCAAAAAGACGGTGAAGGGTCTCTCTAGATACTGCGATTTACCACCAACCGGTCCACGCATGGAGTGTATATATCTTCCACGCTCTTGAATAAATCCATCTGCATTTCCATCAATCACTCCTTTTCCAGTGATTGAAACTCCATGCGCTTCAAAGGCGGAGATAAAGGATCGCTGTGGAAGTACATCCTCGACAACTGTCCCATTGGTAATTACTGGAATCTGGTGTTCCGCCAGATAATCTTCATAATTTGGTGAGGCTAGAAGGTGAGCTCCTTCTTCAAGATGAAACTCAATAGCCCCTTTAAGCTCAATTGAGCCTGATAAATAGCTCCCACCGGCTGGAACAACCACTCGACCGCCAACTTTGCTGGCATCCTCAATCGCCTGGTTGATTGCGATGGTATTTAGAGTTTTTCCATCGTTTACAGCGCCATAGGAGGTAATTAAGAAATCAGTCATCTCTTAATACCTACCTAGGAATTCACAACACGGTTGTGAGACCAAAGCAGATCAGCTGCGCGAGTTTCAATTTCGCGCAGTAGCTCTGCAGGTCCTGAAACTGTAAAGGTGTGAGTCTCTCCGGGAAACAAATAGAGCATTTGAGAATCAACTTGGGTTCCGATTCCAACTATTTCTGGAAGGAGTGAAAGCTCATGTAAGTACGAGAGAGCTTTTACATTTACTTTCAAAAATCCATCTTTAAACTCCGTACCGAATTCGAGTTCTTGTAACGGAGCAGAAGTTGCAGGGTTTAAAGTGGAACGACGTCCTGCCCGACATTCTGAGGAAGTTGCCACAATAAATCCTTCGAAATCTCCCGATTTAATCTCTGGAAAGTGATCAACCATTGCAGTTCTTGAAACTCCGTAAGCTGGAATATTCACCTTAACCTCATGTGAATTTATGACCGCACCTTTGGCATCAACTAACTTGACCTGCACAGTGCAATCCCAAGGCTGAGAAATATCATTGAGAATTGTTACCTGTGCACCTTGATCAACTCGGCCAACACAAATAGTGCGCGGACGATAAGCCGCCTTCATGGCATGCCAAGCAAGTTTTCTAAACCCTGTGTAATCCAATACCGCCCAACTAATTGCGGGCCACATGTCATTGAACTGCCAGAGAATTGCACCAGAGCATGTTTCATAAAGACTTCTAAAATGCTTCAAGCCAATTTCTACCGCTCGTGCTTGATCAAGTGCTGCCGCAAAATACCAAGCAGCGCCGGACACTGGTGGGTTGGCAAACTCCCGCTTCAATCCATTCGCAATCTTGGTCATACCATCAAAAGCACGCTGGTGATATGCAACTTCAGGGGTGCGAGAATCTAAATCATCACTTCCTATAGCTCGAGTCAACATTGACCAAGAACCTGGACCATTAAATCCAAACTCTGCCGCAAAGGATGGTGTGTACTGCTCATATCTTTCATAACCCAATTCATTCCACACATCCCAAATGTGATTTGTTCCAGAGTCAAAACTCTTCACATCTTCAGAGTGGGTAGCAAATGGCGAGCCCGGAATATATGGACGGGACTGATCTAAATCAGCTAAGACACTTGGAATGGTGCGGCGATAAAAACTTTCGCCCCAAGGTGTGTCTTGTAACTGCTCTTTCCATCCCCAATATTGATATCCCTCAATACATTCATTACCACCACACCAGATAACCAAGCTTGGGTGAGAGGAAAGACGTCGTACATTCTCATCGACCTCAGCTTCAACCTCTGCAAACATTTCCGGGGTCTCAGGATAAGCAGCGCAGGCAAACAAGAAATCCTGCCAAACAACTATTCCCTCCTCATCGCATAAATCATAAAAATCATCTGATTCGTAGAGTCCGCCACCCCAAACGCGAATACCGTTTATGTTGACCTCTAGCATGTCATTTATACGTTGGCGGTAACGTTCTTTTGTTACACGAGTTGGGAATGGATCATCAGGAATCCAGTTTGCTCCTCGAATCCATAATCTTTCGCCATTAACTTTGATCGCAAACATGTGTTTAGCATCTTTGCCTGAGATTTCTTTTGCAATTAATGAAGTATCAAGTTCGACTTTGCGAAAACCGATGCGCTTTGTTTTAACCTCAACAACCTGGTTGTCTTCATCAAGCAGCTCAAAGGTGGTGGTATAAAGTTTTTGTTCTCCACGCCCACGGGGCTGCCATAGTTCAGCTTGCGGCACATCGCGAATTACTCGGACATGGTTACTTATAAGTGCAGTATTTTCGGTGTAAATCAGAGCACCGCTTGCATCTTTAAGCTCAACTTTGAGGGTTTTGCCTCTATAGCTACCACCGATTCGGACCTGATAATTGATGGCTGGAACCGCGTTTTCCACCGTAGTGGTAATAGCGACATCCTTTAGATAAGCATCTTTCCAAAGCTGAAGCTCAACTTTCTTCCAGATTCCAGAGGAAACAGTTATGGGACCCCAATCCCAACCATAAGAACAGGCCATCTTTCTTTGATAGTTATATGGCATCTCATAAGGACGGGCATAGAAATTTCCGACTTTTGCAATTTCATCTTCAGCATCGGTTAATGGAGCTTTAAAAGTAATACGGACTTCAACATCACCTTTAGTTAACTCATCAGTTATATCAACTCGATAAGAGCGGTGCATGTTTTTTGCTTCTAGCTTTAGAACTCCATTTATAAAGACTTTACAAATAGTGTCGAGTCCATGAAAAACCAAGCTCTTGTTGCCGGCTCTTGCATCTTGTTTGATCGTAGTGAAATATTCCGAGTCTGTTTTCCAAATCCAGAATTGATCTTGTTCTTTACCATCAATTGAAATGTCTCTTATTACTCCAGCTGCAATTAAATCGGTATGCAAACAGCCCGGCACATTTGCATCGATTTCCTGTGGAACTGGGAAAGGTTTAATTGCACCTGGATCGTTGCGCCACGCGTTGTGCCCATCCTTAACCGGAGAGACCTGCCAAGCATCAGGGCGAGGCGTTAACCTAATCCGCCATTTTGCATTTACTAGATCGGTGATATTTATTGTCATGTCTAGCGACCAAAATCATCTTCGACGCGTTCGATGTCATCTTCACCGAAATAGGTTCCGGTTTGAACCTCAACAAATATGACTTCAGTATCGCCAACATTATGAATGCGATGCAGTACTCCAATTGCAAAATCAACCGTATCTCCAGCTCCAACTGTGCGAATCTGGCCGTCAATAGTAACCTCAGCGGTTCCGGCCACGATAAACCAGTGTTCTGCGCGCTTTTGATGGCGTTGATAGGAAAGACGCTTACCTGGGCTCACCCAAATACATTTTACTTTGTGGGTCTCTGATTCCTGCAATACCTCGTAACGACCCCATGGGCGTTCGGATTTTTCCAGTGTCACTGTATGCCTTTCCGTTGTTTTTAGATTAGAACTGAATTGCTATCGAGAACACCTAATGCGGCGCCAATTAACCCCGCATCACGATTTAATTCTGCTGGTCGTAAAACGATGTCACTTAAGAATCCACTGTATTTAGATTCATTCTTAACATGCTTTCTTAGAGGCTCCCAATAAATATCTCCTGCTTGACTAACACCACCACCAACTACAACGGTAGTGATATCCAAATTTCCTAAAGTATTAATGATTCCTATCGCTAACGCTCTGGCACCTTCATCAATTACCTGCAAAGCGATTTTGTTACCATTGCGCGCATCGGCTGCCAAATCTACAAAGCTCTCACCATTAGACCAGCCTCTGAGTTTTGCAATTGCCACCATACGTGGTCCGCTGGCATAGACTTCAACACAACCATTGCGACCACAGGCGCATAATTCACCATCAAAGTTAATAGTCTGATGTCCGATAAAGCTAGCATTTCCGGTATCACCTGTGAAAACTTTGTTTTCAATAATTAATCCGCCGCCAACTCCGGTTGAAACAACCATTCCCAACATGTTTTCAGAACCTCGACCTGCGCCCAGAACGTGTTCGGCATGTGCTAACGCCATGGCATCTCCGTGCAAGACAACGTTTTGATGTCCAGATAAAGTCCTAAACTTTTGAACTATTGGATAATTTCTCCAAATTGGAATATTTACCGGGCTAATCGCGCCTGCCTCTAGATGTAAAGGTCCAGCGGATCCAATTCCAACACCCAAAAGATTGCCATTTAAACCAGCAATCATTTGATTGGCGTTCTCTGAAATTGCACCCCAGAGTGATTCTGAAGTGGAATTGCCAATGATTAGCTCTTTTTTCCCATGAACAGCAAAATCACGGTCTACCAATGCCAAAGCCACCTTTGTGGCCCCAATATCAACAGCGAGTGCGACTTTAGCCATTTGCCGCGGCCTTATGGGTATGAATGCTTTTCTCCTGCAACTCTAACTTCATAACTTCAGTTATATATTTACTATCAGTTGGATTTTCAATTCTCTTGAGTAGAACCTCCGCAGCTAGTCGACCCAATCTTTGTGGATCATGATCTAAAGATTTGATTCCAAACATTTCTGCGCTAGGGAAATCATCAAAACTAACCACTTTGATTGGACTGCCTTCTTGATGAATAACCTCTCCGACACCCATTGCAATCAGATCATTAGTCGCAATAATTCCATCAATTCGAGAGGTTGATCCCAACAAACTATGGGTGGCAGCTTTGGCTTCTTCCGTAGTGTGAATTCCTGTGACTATGTGAACATCTTTTTGATCAACGCCACGCGATAAGCAAGCTCTCTTGAATCCTTCAATACGTTCAGATGCGGTCCAAATATTTAAAGTATCGGCAATGATGGCAATTTTCTTACATTTGGCTTTTAATAATTCATCGAGACATACTGCAATTCCACCTTGGTTATCTACTAGAACCGTATCGGCATCCAAATATGCAGCCGGTCTATCAACAAAAACAAATGAATAACCACGTCTTCTTTCAATGTGCAGATATGAATAATCTTCACCGGAAGGAACTACAACCAGTCCGCGAACACGTCTCTCTAATAAGGATTCCATTAGCGCGCGTTCCCGCTCTGCATCATCACGTGCAGTCGCGATAATTAGATCAAGACCCGCTTCAGAAAGTCTCTTTTCAGCACCGGCAGCTAACCCTGCATAAAAAGGGTTGGCGAGATCTGAGATAACCATTCCGATGAGATTGCTTAATGCGCCACCGCGTAATTCACGAGCAATGCGGTTTGAACGATAACCTACTAATGACGCCGCTTTTCTTACCTTTTCTGCGGTATCCGGTGCAACATTTACCGAGTCATTAAGTACTCGAGAAGCGGTCTTGATACTGACCCCAGCAATTGCTGCAACATCGGCCAAAGTTGGATGAGCAACAGGTTCCAGAATTTCCTTCGCCACGTACCTCACCCTACCTTTCGCACCGCTTTAAAAGCGATGTCGCCAGTGAATCCAGGTAAAGAGAAGGTTAATTTCTTTGCTTGTGAAGCAATCTCGTAGCTTTTTAGGGTTTTACCGCTCTTGGTATTCATCACCAGAATGCTGTAACTACCTTCTGCTTCGACGGGAATTACAACCTTGCCGCCTTTTGATTTAGGGTCTGGAAACTTGGTCTGTGGTGGCTTCTTAGTCTTTAAAGATTTGATAGCCGCTTCCAAAAGCAATCTCGCTTTTGCACTTCTATCGTAATCATTGTGACGAATCCATCCCAAAATAGTTTTTTCATCACTTAGTAATAATGTTGAAGTAGATTTAAGAGTTGAGATTTGGGATTGCTTCATCGCAACTGGATTTGTGCCTTTAAGCAAAATTGAAAGCCCTTTAGTAAGTGACCAAAGATTCAATGGATCAACATAGGTGTCCCACCACCAATACGATGCAGGCGCACCAAAACCAACAAAGGTTGCGGCCCAGTGTGCGTTGTGTAGATGGAGTCCGTAAGGATCTGTGAATGGATCTTCTGTAACAGTCCCTGATCCCATTTCTCCAACCAAGATTGGTTTATCAGGAACGGCGGCACGTAAGGCTGAGGCCTGCGCAGAAAGAGTTTTAATCGGATCCTTATCATCGTAAACGTGGGTCACTGCGTAATCAACTACCGACCAATCCTGCAAACTCGCTCCAGAACCCCATGAGGTCGTGGTTATGGTTTTGTATGGATCCCATCTCTTCAACAAAGAATCAGACCATCTAATCCAATCGGTAAGAATCTGTCCGGAAATTGGCGTGAAATTAACTTCATTCCACCACTCCCAGGTAAACATAGAAGGCTCCGCTGCCCAACGCGCGGTGATGTAGCGCAGGCGTTGTTCCCAGAACTTGCGGGCAGTTTCATTTGTCGCAAACTCACCTGGATTTGAAATCGGTCCACCATTTTGTGAGTTGTAAGGGTTGGCAAACCATTCAGGGTTAGTGGACTCGCTAAATGCTCCGTGGTTAATCAAAACTAAATCAATGCCAATGCCATATTTTGCAGCTATTCTAAAAACTTGATCTAGCGCCCAAGCTCGATCTAAACGTTTTGTGTAATCACCAAGACCGGTGTCATTCCATTCAATGCCTAGAGACCAAGAAGCCATCCAAACTCGCGCAACATTAATACCGTTCGCTGAAGCGGCTTTAAACCATCTTTCATATTTTGTAATTTCTTCATAGCGATTTGCCCAAGCTATGTTGTAAGCAAAAGGAATAAATATCTCTTCGCCTTTTACAAAATTTTGTCCCTTGATTCTTACTTGTTCTGGAGCCAACTCTTTAACTGTGTAACTGGTATTTGGAACTGATATGGATGCTCCGTTAATTTTTGCTCTTATGGCTACTTTATACTCACCTAATTGAGTAGGTCGAAACTTCAATCGCCACTCTGGCTCTCCCACTTTTCTTGCTGATAACTGATTGTAGGAAGAGACCGGTTCATAACTTTGATACCAAAACATGGGAATTTCAAAATTACTTCCATCAGGCTCAGTTACGGTTGCAATTACATCGGCGTAACCAGGATCGAAAGGATTTTCACCACCCGGTAAATTAAGTGCGGCCAATTCAACCGCAGCCGACTTGCCTCCTTGATTACGAATTACCCAGGAAATGTCTGCAGCTTTTACCGACGGGACAACTCCTAGTAGGAGTCCTCCACTTAATAAAGTTGCAAACATCTTCTTCATCTCACTTCAATCCTGAAAGCGCAATACCGCGAATGAAGTGCTTCTGGGTTAGGAAGAAGAGTGTGATGGTCGGTATCGAGGTAATTAATGAAGCGGCCATGATTACACCTTGAGTGCCAATATTTCCGGCGCCAGCATTTCTCAAGAATGCAAGTGCAACCGGCAAATTCGCCATGTCCTGTGTTTGCACAATAATCAATGGCCACAGGAAGTTATTCCACTCTCCGATCGCGGTAAAAATCATCATCGCAACCAAAGCCGGCCTTAATAGCGGCAATACGATGCGCCAATAAATCGTGAATTCCCGGGCGCCATCAATGCGCGCTGCCTCAATCAACTCATCAGGAATACTGCTGAGATATTGCACCAAGAAGAAAACAATAAATGCTTTTGGTAGAGCTGGAATTATGTAAGCCCAATAAGTATTTAGCCAGCCCAAATCATCGACCAATAGGAATCCTGGAATCAGTCCGACTTGCCAAGGAATCATCATCGAGCCAATGATTGTCAGATAAATTGCGCGTTTTCCACGGAAGCGGTGCTTCGCTACTACATAAGCAGCAAGTGATCCGATGAATAACGTCAATATAGTGATGCTGATATTGACGAAGACGCTATTAAACATAAATCTAAAGAAACCAAACTCAATATCGGGATAGCGTTGGAATAGCCCTTGCATGACATCTTGTTGAAACTGTTTGGGATCAAAATTCTTGTCGTAGTAATTGCCCAATATCCAATTCTTTGGGTAAACCGTAGGTGGTACTTCTTGCAGCTCTTTTACTGACTTGAATGAAGAGGTTATCATCCAGTAATAAGGGGCAATCATCACAATAGTTAGTAGATAGAGCGGAGCTCTCCGCCATTTCCTTTGGGATTTCTTCTCAAATGGATTTGTGAAATTTCCCCCACGCTCCATGGCGCGGTCTAAATCCTTTTGCTGTTTCTTTTGTTGTTTCTTAGTTAGTTGGATAGTGCTCATCGCAAATCCTCCAAAGAACGGGTTAATTTCAGATTTATCATCGAAATCGCGAAGATAATTCCAAAGAGAATCCAGGCAATCGCCGAGGCATATCCCAGGCGGAACTTGTTGAAGCCCATGTCATATAGATACGGAACGATCATGAGCGCCATATCTTTAAATCCACCGATAGAACCAACCGAAGTAGGAAACAACAGATAAACGCCCTCAAAAATCTGAAATGCTCCAATAGTTCCTGTGATTCCAACATAAACCATTACCGGACGAAGCAGAGGCAGTGTTATGTAGCGAAATCTCTCCTTTGGGCCGGCGCCATCAATTACCGCAGCTTCGTAATACATAGCGGGTATGGAGTTAAGACCAGCAAGAAATAAAACCATTCCAAATCCAGCACCACCCCACATGGCCATGAAAATTAAAATTGGAATCGCTAATTTGGGCGTAGCGAGCCACTCCACAGTGGGCAACCCGATGAAATTTAAAATCGCATTCAATAGACCAATATCATCACCGCGAAATACCCAGCCCCATACCAAGACCACTGCAATGCCAGAAGTAACAGATGGCAAAAAGAAAACTACCCGCAAAATGCGATTTGATCTTGTATCTTCCTGTAAAGCAAGGGCTAGTGCCAATGACGCAAGCATTCCCATGATAACCGAACCAATTACATACAGAGTTGTGTTAAGTAATGCTTTATGGAATCGCGAATCTTCCATAATCAAATATTGATAATTACCAAAACCAACTGAACCACATGGAGACCTATCAGGGTTACAAATTGCGTTGTAGCGCATAAAGGAAAGACGCAAGCTGGCCAGCACTGGATATACCGCAAAAACTATAAATAGAAGTGCGAAGGGTGCGATCATCAAATATGTTGAGAGACCTGCTTCGCTGTATTTTCTAAAACCAGTGCGCTTGGTAGGCGCATACTGCTTTGAGTCCGCAAACATTTGAGAACCCATTGTTAGCCATCCTTTAAAGTGTTGTTAGAAATTAAAAATGATTTTCCTGCCACGAAAGTGATGGAGGGGCGTTAACCCCTCCATCTACTCCCTAAGCGATTCCCCTCGAGAATCAGCTATTTACATACCTCAGCGTTTAGAGCTGTTATGCCTTTGCTTTCATTGCTGCAGCAGCTTCATCAAGAGCTGATTTAGCTGATGCTGAACCAAATAAATACTTGGTTAAAGCACTGGTTACATCACTCTGAGCATCTTCCCAACCATTGCAGTTTGGTGGACCTTGAGCATCAGCAAGCTGGCTCTTGATGGTCGCCAAAACATCAGTTGGGTAAACAGAGATTGTGTCTGCAAACTTCACAACCGGTGAAAGGAAGATTGCGTTTTGTGCTGCTCCGACAACGTTCATTGCCTTAACAACATCCTCTTGATATAGCGAAGTGATGAATTTACCCGCAAGGATTTGCTTTGTACGTGGAATGTAGTTCATAACTGAAATTCCACGGCCTCCAATGAAGGCAACGCTCTTTGAACCAGGCGCAGCAGGTACCGGTGCTGCGGTCCAGTTCTTATAATCCTTGTAATAGGTGTAATAAGAGCTGGCCTGGAAGTTTCCAGAGAAACCAATTCCGTAATTACCCTTTTCGATGTTGTCATTCATAGACCAGTCAGCTACACCAGGTTTAAGTGCACCGTAATCGCTGTAAAGCTTCTTGTACTGCTCAAGAGCTGCAACGCCCTTTGCATTGTTGATAGAAACTTTGCACTTTGAGTCATATAGAGATCCACCCATGGAATATAGCCATGAGAAGAATCCAAGCCAGTCGCCATTGCCCCACTCGTTATAGACTGGGACTTTTACACCAGCAGCTTTCAATTTGGCAGCTGCTGCGTTGAAATCAGCGACTGTCTTTGGTGCAGAGGTTACGCCAGCCTTTGAAAGTGTTGTCTTGTCATAGAACATCATCATCAAAGTTAGATCGTAAGGAACCGCATAAACCTTGCTGCTCTTGTATCCGACAAGTGCTTTAAAGATTTGGGGTGCAACTAGTGGTTGCACTTTGCTTACAACTGATATCGAACGTAGATCTGCTAGGGCTCCCTTATTTCCTGCAGAAATACCCCATGAAAGACCGCCAGTGAAAATGTCTGGGCCTTTCTCAGCTGCTGCCGCAGCCAGAACTTTGGCGAAACCATCGCCCCATGAAATTGCTTCGACCTTCACGGTTACATTTGGATTCTTCGCCATGAAGAGTTTGCCTGCTTCTGCCAATACAGCTGCATCAGAATCGCCGCCGGTTGCCCAGACGGTCAATGTTTGCTTCTTTGCAGCGTTAGCCGGGGCGCTGATAAGCGCGCTGGCCGCCATGGCAACAGCTACTGCTATTGCTCCTAAACGCTTCACCTATTTACTCCTTATATAGACACGCAAGCGCCTATCGCTGCGCTGGAGGAGAGATTTCCGCTGTATGACAGCGTTGTCAAGGTACTTTGCCGAAAAAACTCTATAACGATTTACTGTCTTATTGGACAAATCAGCGCAAGAGAAGGCTGGTGTTACTTAACTGTAGATTTAAGTGTGACAACGTCGGACTCGCTCAAGCTAAAAGTAAGGGTGAGCTCATCATCTTTAGGGGCCGGACAAACAATCGCCCATTGGAACTCCACGCTTTGCCCCGCCTTAACGACTGGGTCATCAGGCAAACCTTTTACCCCTGAATCCAATTCAAAAACATCAACACATGCAGAGGACAAGTCACTGGCAAATGTAGATTCAATAATCGCAAAATAGCTGATGTCAAAATCCGCGCTGCCATTATTTGTGAATTTAACGGTCAGTATTTGGGGACGTCCTTCAAATCCAAGAGCGGCGGCATCTTTTGGTTTCCACTCGGTTGGATCTGAAATATTTACCACAGCGCCATTGGCTAGTGTTATGTCAGAGCCAAAACCACCTTCAACTTCATTAACCTCTTCTTCTTTTGCCTTCTCGGCAAGCGCTAAATCAGAGGTCGAATCATTATCCATCGGAACTCTGGGGCCAGCGCTGAAATAAGCTATTGAAACAATGGTGGCCAATACCAAAGGGACTATGACTCTCTTGCGATTCATGATGGATGAGTTTTGTTGCTTCCTAAAACAATGTCAAGCAGAACCTTCTTGTCCCGCGAGACAGATTTAGGAAACGCGGCTTTCCAGCATTAAATCCAATAATCCTCTATCGATATTTAAACCCTCGAAGTTTTCATACTCAACACCAGGGCGGTTGTGATTAGCAATTCCAAAGTTGCCATCAAACTCCCAAAGCGAATAACCCCAGCCTGACCTCTTATAAATATCGAATAGATCTTTGAACCAACGAAGCGCAACATCATTATCGGTGTATTTGTAACAACCGAACTCGCCTATGTGAACAGGTCGACCTTTGGCTTGAACCTCACGCCAGGGTGCATAAAACTCCCATAAAGCATCGTAATCCCACCATTGCCCGTTGTATTCGCAAGGGTAGGTTGGAACTGGCATTCCTATGCTTCCATCCCACCATTCCGCTTTGTAATGCGAAACCAACATTGGTTGATAGCCGCGACCGCTATGAACCACATTCAAATCAGCCAACTCCGGCATAGCCAAATGTCCACCTGCCAAGCCATTTATAACCACTATGCGTTCTGGGTCAATTATATGAATTGCGTCTGTAATTCTTCTGATTACTTTTTGGTGAATATCTCTGGTGAATCCGCGTTGACCGATATCAGGTGGCTCATTAACTAAATCAAAACTCATTTCATCTTGATACATGCCTTTGTATTTCGTTGCCAAGGTAGTCCAAAGAATTTCAAAAGCTTGCTGGGGAAGTTCATCAATCCATAAATTAGTTGCTTCTTTTTCCCACCCATTAATGCAGTAACCCGGAGCTCGATGCAGGTTGATACTTATGTGGATTCCTCTAGAGATTGATTCATGCACATACTGATCAATGACTTTCAAAAAACCTTCTAATGGGGATTTAGTTATATCCGGCATCCAATAACGATAATCAAGCGGCAAACGTAAGAAATTGAAATCGTACTTAGCCATGAAATCCAACATACGAGTGTCAGCTGGCTTTGGTTCTGGAATCCACTCAGTTGAATAAGCCCATTGCGCATTGAATCCGTAACCTAGGTGATCTCTCATTATTTGGCCTGCGCTAACTTATTTCTAATCCACTCCGCTTGAATTAATTGATTATCAGTGCCGCCACCTTCGTGGGTATTGAACTCCCAAACCTGAACATCGACGGGGCCATTCCAATGATTAATGGCGGCATAAATAGTGTCTGGCGGGCATATTGGATCATGTAAACCAACGCTAAACAGAGCGGGCACATTCGCCAAAGTAGCTAAGTTCATGCCATCGAAATAACTTAATGTTGACATTACCTGTTCCACCTTTGTGCGGTGAACTTTGCAGTAATTAACAATCTCTTGATAAGGGTAGGTATCAACCATTTCCACCGCTCTTGAGTAGTGACACAAAAATGGCACATCGGGCATGGTTGCAAAAACTTCACCAGATAAAGCGGTAGCAGCAATTGAAATACCGCCACCTTGACTACCGCCCACCGTGACTATGCGAGATGCATCAACATTGGGAAGTTGTTTAGCTGCTCGAACAAATGCCACGGCATCGCTGAAAACCCGACGGTAGTAGTAAGTCTCAGGGTTCATTACCCCCATAGTCATAAATCCAGAGGCTTGGCTGTCGCGAGGATATGGGCCATCAGCTGTATCACTGCGGCGATAGCCACCACCTTGTCCGCGAGTATCCATGACCAAAGTTGGATAACCGCAAGATGGCCAAAACAACCACTCTTGAGGATTACCTCTTCCTCCGCCATAGCCATCATAAGAAATCATCGTAGGCGCAGGCGCGGTGAGATTCTTAGGTGTTAGGAACCAGCCCTTGATCGGCTCTCTATTGAATCCTTCAATCGTAAGATCAAAGACCTCTAATTGATTTACCGGAAAATCTATTTTGGTCAAAGTCACCTTGGGATCTTGATCAATATGATTTGCCAATGTTTCTTTCCAAAAAGATTCGAAGTCGTCACGCTTAGTCAGATTTGGTCGATACTTTTGCAACTCCGACAACGGTTTACCAATTAACACGTTTTATCCCTTCCATTCCTATGCGGTTATAAAACTAGATTGTGCGGAAAATAAACGGTAATAAACACCCTTTTTGGCTAATAAATCCGTATGTGTGCCCCGCTCTACCAGGTTCCCCTGATCCAGAACGATAATTTCATCGGCTCGCATAATGGTTGAAAGACGATGAGCCACGACAAAGGTGGTTCTATCCTGCATCAATTTAGCTAAAGCTTTTTGAATTAAGTTTTCCGACTCGGAATCTAGGGCAGAGGTCGCTTCATCTAGGATGAGAATTCTCGGATCTCTAATCAGAGCCCGCGCAATTGCCAAGCGTTGCTTTTGACCACCTGAAATTCTGGCCCCGCGTTCACCAACTATTGTGTCAGCCCCTTCAGGCAATGCACTTACAAACTCCCAGGCATTCGCATCCTTAAGAGCTTGCTCAAACTTTTGCGTCGATACATCAGAAATTCCGTAGGTGACATTCTCCCTAACGGTTCCGTCAAACAAAACAGATTCTTGTGGCACCATAGAAACAAATTTTCGTACTTCGCGCATATCAAGCTCTGCCATATTCCGGCCATCTAGTACTACCTGTCCCTTTGAAGGACGTAAAAATCCGATTACTAGATTAATAAAGGTAGATTTTCCAGATCCTGAAGCACCAACTAAAGCGGTAACTTTTCCTGGACTGGCTTTCATGTTTATCTGTGAAAGAGCCCAAGTAGATGCACCTGGATACATCATAGAAACCTCTTTGAACTCAATGTTTCCATCTACCCTCTCAACTTTTTTCTTACCAGAATTCACTTCGATATCGGGAGATTCCAAAACTTCACCCAGCGATCGAACCGATGCCAAACCTTTAGAAATGTAAGGGGCCAAGCTTGAGAGCAAAATAACGGAGCCAATTAATTGACCAAAATAGGCTGAAAGTAAAACGACATCGCCGGTGCTGACTCCAAAGTATCCGTAATACGCACACCAGGCAGCGATTATTAGGCAGGCGACGTTCGCGATTTGAAAAATTACCCATGCTGCAGCCTGGAACTTTGCATTGAAAGCATCAAGCTTTAATCCGGCTCTGCGAACGCTACTAAAGGAGTCATGCATCTGACGTAGCGCGCTTTGTTCAAGACCGTGAGCGCGAGTTATTGGAATCAAAGTTGTCATCTCATTTACTCGAGCTGACATCTCTTCAATTTCACCTCGGAACTCCTCATTGCGATCATTCATCGTTTTTCGCAATTTAATAATCACAAATGCGGTAACTGGTCCGACAAATATAAAGAAGGGAAGAAATTCTGGAATTCTTATCGCAGTAATCACGACCGCGCCGAGTAAAGAATTTATCGCTGCGAATCCACCATCTGCGCCGTTACGAACCATGCCTTCAATATTCTCAACATCACGAATGACTTTGGTTTGCAAGGCTCCCGCATTAGTTCGGAGGTAAAAACCCATTGAGAGCTGTTGCATTCTCTCCACTAATGCAGAGCGAAGGCGATACTCGACATTTCTAATGGCAAATGCGATGTATCGAACATATAAAAGATTCACAGGGAAATTTTGTAGAACAATAAATATCAATAATCCTGCATTGAAAAGCAGGTGTTCGATCGGCTGTTTGTAAACCAAGACATCAATAATGTTCGCAGTCGCGAGCGGCAGTACCCATGCAGGTGCGTGCTTGATAGAAAAGAAGACGAAAGCCAAAATCAGATTTGTTTTTTGATCCTCATAGAGGTACCAAAGGGTGCGCACCGGATTCTCTCGGCTGTATCCATGCTCGAGTTCGTGCTCATGAACCTTTTTTGTCATAACGGCTCAACTTTAGTCGCGCCTGACTTCTATTCCACTATGTCTCGCGGGACAGGTTCTCTCGCCTAACAAGTTCCTTCGGCTCTATGCTCGCCCCATGAGAACACCTACACCCCAAGATAAATTCACCTTTGGACTTTGGACCGTTGGCTGGCAAGCCCGAGATCCCTTTGGCGATGCCACAAGAGCTGCACTAGATCCAGTTCGCACAGTGAGCGAATTGGCCCAACGTGGTGCTTATGGTGTGACGTTTCATGATGATGACTTAATTCCTTTTGGTTCCAGTGACTCTGAACGTGCTGGACATATCGCGCGCTTCAAAAAAGCGCTTGATGAGAACAATATGAAGGTGCCGATGGCCACCACTAATTTGTTTAGTCATCCTGTTTTCAAAGATGGCGCATTTACCTCAAACAATCGCGATATTCGCCGCTATGCAATTAGAAAAGTAATGACCAATATTGAGCTCGCTGTTGAACTCGGTGCGCATACCTATGTTTGTTGGGGCGGACGCGAAGGTGCCGAGACTGATATCGGAAAAGATCCAGTTGTTGCTCTAGAGCGCATGCGCGAGGCTTTTAATACTTTGGGACAGTTTGTAATTGATAAGGGCTACAACATCAAGTTTGCTCTAGAACCAAAACCAAATGAACCACGTGGCGACATTTTCCTTCCCACAATTGGACACGCATTGGCATTTATTAACTCTTTGGATCATCCAGAGTTGGTTGGATTAAATCCAGAGGTTGGCCACGAACAGATGGCTGGACTTAATTTTGTGCATGGCATTGGCCAAGCTCTGTATCACAAGAAACTTTTCCATATCGATCTAAATGGCCAACATGGTCCGAAGTACGATCAAGATTTAGTTTTTGGTCATGGTGATTTGAAATCAGCTTTCTTCTTGGTGGATCTATTGGAACGTTACAACTATGACGGTCCAAAACACTTTGATTACAAGCCAATGCGCACCGAAAGCGATGAGGGGGTTTGGGCCTCAGCTTCATCAAATATGCGCACCTACATCATCTTGCAAGAGCGTGCGAAAGCATTCCGCAATGATCCACGCACCAAAGCTGCGCTGGAAAAATCCGGTGTAAATGAGCTGCTGCAGCCGACTGTTAACGCTGGCGAAAGCTGGCAGGACATCGCAAAGGAAAGCTTTGATGTTGAGGCTGCTGGCCAGCGTGGATATCACTATGAAGAGCTAGATCAATTAGCTCTGGAGTATTTGATAGGCGTTCACTAATTTAGATGAGCCCGTTAGTTGCTGGAGTTGATTCCTCAACTCAATCGGTAAAGGTTGTTATCCGTGATGCCGATTCTGGAGAGTTAGTTGCATCTGCCTCTCAACCACATCCCGACGGAACTGAAGTAAACCCCAAGCACTGGTTAAGCGCTCTGCAAAGTGCATTGGATCAAGTAAAGCAACACAAAATTGCTGCGCTATCTATCGGCGGTCAACAACATGGCATGGTCGCGCTAGATGAATATGGTGCAGTAATTCGTGATGCGCTTTTGTGGAATGACACTCGTTCTGACCAAGCCGCCCATGAATTAAATCAAGAGATTCCAGATATACATCTACGTACTGGTTCAAAACTTGTTGCCTCATTCACCGCATCTAAAGTGCGTTGGTTGGCTGACAATGAAAAAGACAATGCCGCAAAGCTGGCGGCCGTTGCGCTGCCTCATGATTGGCTCTCCTGGCAACTCAGTGGTGCAGATTCATTAAGTGAGTTATTTACCGATAGATCCGATGCTTCCGGTACCGGTTATTTTGATTCGGTAAAAAATGAATACTGCAGAGATATTTTTGCCACTGCGCTACGAAGTCAAAAAGATATTTATCTGCCAAAAATCATTGCCCCGAGTGCTTTTGGTGGCACCACAAAGGATGGTGTACCAATTGCAGCTGGTGCCGGTGATAACGCTGGTGCAGCTTTGGGACTCGGCACTGGAGTAGGCGATTTAGTTATTTCATTGGGAACTAGCGGAACCGCATTTGCCGTATCAAGTAGCTCTACCCATGATCCATCTGGTGAGGTAGCAGGATTTGCCGATGCCACTGGAAATTTCTTGCCGCTGGCTTGCACATTAAATGCCGCCAAAGTTTTCAACATCATCGCAACCACTCTGGGACTCTCCTTTGATGAGTTCAGTAATTTAGCTTTGAATGCTCAAGCTGGCGCCGGTGGATTACAACTCATTCCACATTTTGATGGCGAGAGAACTCCGAACCTGCCTCAAGCCAAGGGAAGATTCCATGGCATTACCCATGCTAATTTCACTAAGGAAAATATGGCGCGCGCTGCTATCGAAGGTGTAGTTGCATCAATGGTTTATGCCACCCAAGCGGTAGAAAAACTGGGTGTTAAATATGAACGGGTTTTACTTATTGGCGGAGCTGCAAAAAATCCTGCGGTTCAACAAATCTGCGCTAACTTGTTTGGTAAAACAATTCATGTGCCCGCCGCCGGTGAATATGTAGCAGATGGTGCCGCTAAACAAGCAGCTTGGGCTTTGTCTGGCGGTAAGACTCCACCGCAATGGGAATTAGGAAATGTTGAGGAAATTAATCCAATGGGAAATGATTCCGAATTAGTCGCCAGTTATATGGAGTTAATTAAAGAGTAGCTGCCGCGCGGGTGATGCGATCTCGTATTGCCACCGCTAAGCCATTACCTTCTGGCATAACAACATTAATTTCCGCTAATTTCTGGGCATCTGCTGCGCGCAATGCGGCGTAAAGAGTTCGCGCATACTCCTCAAGTGTTTTTGGTGCCGCCAATCGAATTACACCTGCCGGTGTAGCAACCTCAGACATAGCGATCAAACCATTGCCAGGCTTTGCTTCTCCACCAATTAATACTTTGGCATCTGGTGAATAGTGTTGTTTGTGTGAGCCCGAAACTTTTACTTTTGTGCCTTCTGGTTCGACCACAATAATTCCAGTGCTTTGCTCAATCATCTCCGCGGTTATGGCGCCGGGACGCAAAATGGCTGGGTTTTCTTTGGTGCAATCGATAATGGTTGATTCAACGCCAACTAAAGATGGCCCACCATCAAGAATCTGATCGCTTGGGTGAAGAAATTCTTGTAGTTCACTTCGCGCTGCTTCAGCTGTGGTTGGAGAAACAGCGCCATATCGATTTGCACTCGGCGCAGCTACTCCGTGTCCGCCCACCTTACGGAACTCCTTCAATAAATTGAGGGCCACTGTATGAGCTGGCATTCGAAGTCCAACAATCTCTTGATTACCTGTCACAAAGTCTTTGGCATGGGAACTTCGCTTGAGTAGAAGCGTCATGGGTCCAGGCCAGTAATCGCGCATCAATGAAATTGCATACTCGGGTACATCAACAGCCCAATAATCAACATCATCAAGTTCTGCGATGTGCACGATGACCGGATGATCTGCTGGTCGATTCTTTACCGCATACATACGCGAGATTGCATCAAAGTTTTCTGCATCGGCGCCAATCCCATAAACCGTCTCTGTCGGAAATACGACAAGCCCTCCCGATTTGAGATTCTCAGCGGCTTTCTGTAATACATCCAGCGAACATTGAGAAATAATGGCGCTCACTCCTACATCCTAAGCGGTATCTTTGGCACATGAGAAAACAGAATCGAATTATCGTTGCAATCGCATTAGCCATGGTCTCTCTTCTAAGCATTGGGGCTTTAGGACTTGCCCCGGCCCAAGCCGCAGAAACTAGCCGTCACATAACGATTACAGGCGTTGGCACTATCAATGTGGTTCCTGATGCAGTTCGTTTCTATCCAAGTGTTACCGCACTTGCTCCCAAGAGCGCTGAAGCGCTCGCAACCGCTTCCAAGACTGCTACCGCGGTTCGTGCAGCGCTGCGTGCTGAAGGAATTGCGACGAAGGATATTAAGAGTTCAAATCTCTCGGTATTTCCCGAATATAGCTACACCCAAGAAAAAGGCTCGGTAATTGTTGGTTATCGTGCAACGCAATCTTTCACAGTCATCATTCGTAAAGCAGATACTGCTGGCAAAGTTGTGGAATCAGTTGTTGGAGCTGGAAACGAGAATGTGATGATCAACGGCATCGTTCCATTTATTACCAAGGGTTCTGCTGCACTTGAAGATGCTCGTTCAGCGGCAGTTGCTGATGCGCGCGCACGCGCAACTTCTTATGCAAAGCTGCTCGGAGTCTCTCTAGGTAAAGTCATCTCTCTTCAAGAGAATTCTGCACCGTCGTATTCATTCCCGATGCTCGGAGTTGCTAAAGCAGAAGATGGCTCAACCCCCCAGATTG
Source organism: Actinomycetota bacterium (assembly GCA_041159565.1). Taxonomy (GTDB): domain Bacteria; phylum Actinomycetota; class Actinomycetes; order Nanopelagicales; family Nanopelagicaceae; genus MAG-120802. The sequence continues at coordinate 26,348 of JBEAXZ010000002.1, forward strand.
ATCTCGGTGAAGAAGAGGTAACGGTTTCAATCACCGTCCGTTGGGCTCTTAACTAATTAAAATACGTACTTGTGGTGGGTAGTGGATTTGAACCACTGAAGGCAGAGCCGGCGGATTTACAGTCCGCTCCCATTGGCCGCTCGGGCAACCCACCGCTAGTACGTGAGGTGCAAGGGTAACAACTCACCCT
>JBEAXZ010000003.1:0-19822 GCA_041159565.1 Actinomycetota bacterium
CTGAAAACGCTGATCACTTCCCATCAGATTTAGATGGATTTGGCTGGCATGGCACTATGAACTACAACGGTTTCATGAGACCGGTTTGGGGTTGGTTGAAGCACCAACCACAGGTTGACACTGGTTTCTTTGGGGTCCCAGTAGAGGTTCCGCGCTTCAGTGGAAAAGAGATGGTTGCTGCGATGAAAGAGTTTTCCTCAACCATACCTTGGCGCAACTTTGTTTCATCAATGTTGTTACTCGATTCTCATGACACAGCAAGGTTTAGAAATGTAGTTGGTACCAACTCCAAGCTTCATCTCTCCGGTATGGGTTTGTTGTTTACATATCCTGGAGTGCCCTCTATATTTGCCGGAGATGAGATAGGTGTGCAAGGTGCCTGGGGAGAGGATGGGCGCCGAACCATCGATTGGAGCGGTGCCGATTGGGATCAAGCGTTCTTCGCAGAGGTGCAAAAGCTAGTGAAAATCAGGCGCGATTCTCATGCCCTAGCCCATGGTGGTTTGCGCTGGTTGGTGGTCGAAGATGATGCCATCGCCTTTATTCGCGAATCTTCCAAGGAAAGTGTCCTAGTTGTTATAACCCGCAAAGCGGTACAGGTTGCGCTGCCGCATATTGAAGGCAACACAACTACGGTTTACGGCAGTGATTTGTTTAACGGGGTATATCGCAGCTCTGATGCCTCTGTTGGTATTTACCGAATTAGCTGAGCCAAAATCGCAGCGCATCATCAACATACCTGGACCAGGATCTTTCATTGTGACCAGTGCGATGATAAACCTTAGTTACAAAGTTAGAGTGCCAGCCATTTTTGCGGGCTAATTCATCGGCCCAATCTTGAAATGGTTGGTAGCTAGCATCAAGGCCCTTAGTGCCACGACTCATCCATAACTTTCTTTCCGGATGTTGTGGCAAATTATGAACTAGAAATTCAACTAGTGGATTTCCGGCTAGAACCCAATGTGGGGAGAAAGCCAAAGTAGTATGAAAATAATTAGAAAACTTTGCTGCAGCATAGAGTGTTGCTAATCCACCCATAGATGAGCCCAGCATCGCGGTGTTGTTTGGTGATGCAGCAGAACCAGTTGATTTAGTAATGCTGGGCAATATCTCATGGAATATTTGAGCTAAGTACTCGTTGCCCCGTAGATCGCTTATATCAAGCGTTGTATTAGGGTTACTGGGTTTCATACCGCTATGAAATGCATCTTCAGGAGAGAGATCTTTAATGCGACCGTAAGGATCTTGTTTATTGGAGCTGTGAAAGATCCCAATAACCAATGGAGGCTTTCTGTGATTTTCTTTAGCAACCCTTATTGCATTTTGTGTTAAGCGCCAGGTTTGACGAAGATGTGTGGCGGTACGTGGATCGAATATGTTCTGCCCATCATGAGCAATTAGCACTGAGTCAGAACCGCCCTCTGGCGCCCAAAAATCGACGATTCGACCGGCGAAATCCGCTCTAGTTACCTGGTCTGGAATACCCCGGACTTGGAAGCGCTTAATCTCCTTCATGGTGGTTGAATCATGCCATGAGCAAAAGAGCCATCTTTTGGTTTCGCAGGGATCTTCGGCTAGCTGATAACCCGGCCTTGCTTGCCGCCCTTGATGAGGCTGATGAGGTAATTCCACTTTTCATTTTAGATGATGAGATATCTGAGCGCGCAGGGGAACACCGCAGAGCTTACTTGGCTGCATCGCTTAATGCTTTGAATGAATCTTTGGGCGGAAATCTTTTTGTAATTAGTGGTGATCCAGTAAATGTCTTAAGTGATCTCATGAAACGATACAAAGCGGATTCAGTACACAGCGCATTCCCATTTGCTCCTTATGGCGAGGCGAGAGATGCAGAGTTGAAAGCGGCCGGTATTGAACTGCAACAACTAGGTAGTGGTTACGCGGTGGCACCGGGCCGGGTTCGTAAAGATGATGGCACCCCTTATCGGGTGTACACACCTTTTTATCGAGCCTGGTTAGCTCATGGTTGGCGGGCACCAGTTGCTGCTCCTAAAAATCCTAAATGGGTAGCACCAAAAAGTAGTGATCAAAAGATTCCTAACTGGAAATCTCCAAATGGTGTTGTGTTGCAAGAGGCAGGCGAAAAAGCCGCCCTCGTTAGATTCAAAAACTTTCTTAAAAAAGCTGCTGATGATTATGGCGATGCCCGTAATATCCCTGGAGTTGAGGGAACTAGTCGACTAAGTCCTCATCTGCGTTGGGGGGAGATTCATCCACGCACCATTTTGGCCGCACTTGGAGATTCAAAAGGTCACGAGGTTTACCGCAAAGAGATTGCTTGGCGAGAGTTTTACGCTGATGTACTGCATCACAACCCACACACCTCAAGAGATTATTACGATGCCAAGTTTAAGAAGATGAAATATGAAAAGCCGGGTAAGCAGTTTGAAGCGTGGTGTCAGGGCAAAACCGGTTATCCATTTGTTGATGCTGCGATGCGGCAATTAGTGGCAGAGGGCTGGATGCACAATCGCACCCGCATGGTTGTGGCTTCGTTTCTAGTAAAGGACCTGCACATCGAATGGCAGCATGGCGCTAATTTCTTTATGAAATACCTGATTGATAATGATGTTGCCTCTAATTCGCATGGCTGGCAGTGGACCGCAGGCTGTGGCACCGATGCCTCTCCTTATTACCGGGTGTTTAATCCGATAGAGCAGGGCAGGAGATTTGATCCCGACGGTGTTTACATAAAGAGATTTGTTCCAGAGCTATCCCATTTAGAGGGCGATGATGTTCATGAGCCATGGGAAGCTGATGATGGTTATAAATCAGGATATGTGAAGCGCATTGTTGATCACGCAGCAGAAAGGCTTGAGTCTTTAGCTCGCCTTGAAGAGATCAAAGCGGCTAAACCACTCAAGCCTTAGTTACTGCTTTTTAGACTAACTGTTTAAACCAAGAAGTTAGTGAACTGCCAAGGATCGTTACGATCGACCTTCTTGTCATTCCATCCCTCAAAGAGATCCTTGCGGTTCATCAATGGATCCCAATCAGCAGCTTGTGAATGAATTCCACCCCAGTACTTCTCGGCATAACCCAAAACCTCACGCCAAGGAAGATCATCTGGCACCAGCAAACCTTTATCTGGATTTTTCATAGCCCAGGCAACAGCTGCGTAAACAGCTGAGGAAACCTGAACTGTTGTGGCTGATTGGCCAGGGATCAACTTTCGGGAGTCGTGAATGTTAAGTAATGAGCCGGTCCACCAAGATTTGTAAGGGTGCCCCATAAGTAAAACACCGAGGCGATCATCACCTTCGGTAATTTCATCATTCATAATGCGTTGATTCTTGTGGAGATCCCAGGAGCGCATCTCGAGTTCCTTTAATGAAGAGATGGCTTCATTGGTAGGGCAGTATGCGTAATGAACAGTTGGACGATAAACCGCGTTGTCACCGTTCCACACCGTTAGGTGATCGGAGATAGTGAAAGCCTCACCATGTCGGATTACCATGCCGTGAATTTCAAAGTTAGGAACCCAGGAACGTACCCAGGTGGTTGCACCAGGTTGCGCGATAGCAATCTGATTCTTTGGTCCAACTTGGTGCTCGTAACCATTAGCTGGAAGGGTTTTTTCATGGGTACCCCATCCCAGCTCTGCTGGCGCGACCCCCTCTTCATAAAGACCTTCGACTGACCAGGTGTTAACAAACTCGCCCCATTGCTTTGGTTTGTTAGTTACCTGAGTGTCTCTTTCTGAGATGTGGATGACTTTAACGCCGAGTAGATGTGCTAACTGGTTATAGCTTTCTGCGGTCAACGCAGCCTCTACACCATTTGCGGCCTTGCCATCCTTTAATGCTTGCGTGGCGATATCAACTAATGATTTCTTAACTAAGTGTGAAACCAAACCTGGGTTTGCGCCATGCTCAACGATTGCGGTGGCACCGGTCTTGGTCCACTTCGACTTCATCTCACGCATCCGCATGTGACGGTAATAAAGAGTGCGCTCTAGAGGGTGCTTATTTGATCCACCTTCATATGGATCCCACTCTTCGACAGAGGTGTTGAGGTACATGACATCATGGTCATAGCACCAGGAAAGGATTGTGTTGGCATCAATATTCCAAGCCAAATCAAGAAGGAAATCTCCGGCCTTAAGATACTTCGAAAGTTGGGCATCTAGATTTTCACGGGTAATGACATCCTGTACATAAGTTGCGCCTTTATTTAGCGCATCTTGTACGCGAGCGCGATTGTCTCGCTGATCCATAATTGTGATTTGTTTTGCATCAACTAGATGCTCGATAAGAAGTGGTAATACAGATTGTGAAACTGAACCTGCGCCGAGAATTAAAACTCGATTTGTGAACTTTTCTGCCAATTAGGGAACCTCCTTAGGGGGTTTGTGATCTCACCTCATATGTCGAGCCGCCAGGAACTCTGGACTGTGGCTCATTGGTTAATAGGGACAGCGGAAATTTACAACCTAGCGCCTCGTGAACCTAATTCTGGACTCCAGGTTACGACGCCAGCCTTGGTCCGCTTGGCCTGATACATCGCTTCATCAGCGCGGCGCAGTAGCTGGTCCGCCAAACTTTCCCCAGGAAGATTTTTCGCCTCTCCAATCGAGACATCTAACTTCAACTCCAATCCTTCTGCGATGAAGGGATAGGACAAAGTGGCACGGAGCGCTTGAGCTATTTCAAAGCCATCCGCGCCGGCGATCAAAGCGCCAAACTCATCCCCGCCTAGTCGGGCCAGCAAAGAGCCATCTGGAATTAAGCGCTTCAATCTATTTGCTACCTGCGCCAACAGCTGATCACCAACATCATGACCATAGCTGTCATTAACCGGCTTGAATCCATCTAAATCCATAATCAAAACTGAACCAGGTTTTTGCATGAACTCGTCAAACTCCACCATAAATCTTCTGCGATTAGCTAAACCGGTTAATTCATCGGTTCTGGCCAAAATCTGTTCATTGCTCATATTACGAGCATCGTTAATAGCAACACCCATCCGCATGAAAGACAGTGCGATGGTCGCAAATGCTGGAACCAGAATAAATCTCGGAAAGTATTGAGGTTGGAACACAGCAATAGCCAAGATGGCAGAGCTGCCCAACAAGGCCAAGGTTGCCACTGTTGGATTAAAGCTTCGCGGCGCATTGGTCTCATCACCTTGATGCCAAATCGCCTCTGACAACAAGATGAATCCCACTAACCATCCAATATCAGTTAGTGATCCGAATTCATAAGTTCCGGCCTGTGAAGAGTAGAGAAAGTAAAAATCAGAAACGGTGTATACCAAGACCCCAAGTGTCAAAAGCAGATTTCTTATTGAGAATTTGTGCTGAACCGAAAGAACTATGACACTCACCAACAACACGACATCGCCAACCGGGTAGAGAATCGCAAGAAATACCTCAAAGCTGCTGCCAGATATGCTGGTCATCGCCGGTCTAATCAAAAATGCAGAGAGAATCGTGGTGCCGCCCAGTGCGATGATTAGGGTATCTAGAATCTCTAGTGATTTACTAGAAACTTTAAAGCGAATCGCTCTGGCAATTCCATAAAGAGCTAAGGGATAGAAGAGGGCATAAGAAACTTGCGCTAGTTGATTGAGTTGTAAACCAAAAAAGCTCTCGAGTGAGGAGGCAATTGAGCCAGTGCTCCAGATTAATATCGCTAAGGAGATTCCAACCCTGCCTGGTCGATCATCCGGAACAGGGGAAAACACTAAGGTCACAGCGGCAAGAACCGCTACCAAGTTGAAAAGTAAGAGATCGAGATGCCATACAGGTTCTGTGCCATTCCTGAGAGTTACATATGCAAGCAAGGTTGCAATAGCCATCACCCTAAAAGTCAGATAAATTCTCACTATTGAATCGTATTTAGGAGTGGCTAGTGGAAAATCAAAAAGAGGTTTCTCGTCGGGCAGTCTTATGTGGTTTAGCGGTGCTCACGCTGGGTTTAGTTCCTGATAAAGCTATTGCTGCAACCGGTGTCAAAGTGCTAGCTAATGGAAAGGTAGATGTAACGCTCTCTAGAAATAAAGCGCTGCGCAAGGTCGGTGGGGTAGTTCAATTCACCGATGGTGCTGGTCAAGAAATCGCACTAGTTAGAATTGGAAAGTCGGCAAAGGCTTATCGCGCGCTAAATCTCTCATGTACCCATGAGGGAACCACTGTCATGAGAAGTGGTAGCAAATGGGTTTGCCCTAATCACCGAGCTGAGTTTGCGATTAATGGTGATGTGAAGATTGGCCCAGCTAAGATGGATTTAGCTGCACTCCCAGTTAAGGTTACAAAAACAAAGGTCACGGTTGGTTAGACCGTGACCTTTGTCTGTTAATTCGGTTTATAACCCAGGTCTGCAGGCATTCTTTCTATTCTGCAAGGTTGACTTAACCTCAGTTTTTGAGTTCTCAACTGTTTGAAGAACATTTACCTTTTGCTTTTCCTTCTTGGCTACCTCATTTATCTTGTCGCGCAAGCTGGCTGCAGATCTTTCAAAGTTTCTAGACGCCAATTCATAACTGCGTGCAGCTTTAGTCCATTGATCTGCGGCAGAGGTATATGACTTTCCGGCAGTAGTTGTTGCTCCAACTTTGGCCGCTTCATCTGAGGCTGCCTTGGCTTTTGCTAAGGCATCTGCCTGCTTAACCTTTGCGTCAGCCGCTTTTTGGTCAAAAACCTTAGCCTCTGCTTCATCATTTGGCGCTTCCGCCTTTAGTGCAGCGATTTCAGAGTCAAGCATGGTTACCGCTTGTGCAGCAGACTCGGTTATCGTTTTCAATCTTGCATTTGACTCTAGGTACAACTTGTTTGAATCAATACAACCGACCCACACCCAAGTCCGCTTGGCGTTCTTAACAGTTGGGTTCTTGGTGCAAACGTAATTGTCTCCGCCAATCTTGGTCTTGGCATTTGCCTTTGTGCAACGCGCTCCAGCCTTGTTAGCAGCCTCCGCCGGAATTACAGCGGTCATTGCCATCAGCAGTGACGAGGCAGCTAAAAGGGTTGCACCTTTGCCCATGAACTTAAATGAATTACGCACCAGATCCTCCTGTTAAAGCCCTGTATAGCTAATAAATATGTCCTAATAGTAAAGGCATGGAACTCACATTTAGGTGAGGGAAACTCCACAGAGTTCACAGAGTTTGCTGAGAACTAACGCCTTTGTCGGATACGTACGTTCATACCCATTTTTCGAATTAAAGGACGTGGCCCAAATCGGGTAATCATGGAGATCACCTTGTAACTCTGACCTGGCACTGAAATCGCCTTACCAGCTTTTGCAGCGTTCCAGGCATCAGATACAACATCATCTGCGCTGAGCCAGAGCCATTTTGGAACCGCACCCATCTTCATGCCACCTCTTTGGTGGAACTCAGTTCTGGTGAAACCCGGACAAAGGGCATGGACATTTACATTTGTATCTTTGAGTTCGGTATGTAGAGATTCACTCAAAACAGTTAGGTAAGACTTGGCCGCGCTATAACTTCCACCTGCGATCCAGCTTGCAACGCTTGAGACATTGATTATGGTTCCGCTATTTCGCTGTTTCATTCCGGGCAAAACAGCATGCATTAACCGCATCGGAGCAGTTACTAAAACATCCAACAAAGCAATCTCTTCTGCAGTGTCACTGGTAGTGAAACTTTTGTTTATTCCGAAGCCAGCGTTATTAACCAACACCTCAACCGGTCTGCTTATATTTTGCAAGCGCAGCTCGAGACGTCGGATATCTTCATCCCGCGAAAGATCGGCTTGAATTACCTCTATCTCATTACCAAACTTACTGCGCCAACTCTCAGCCTTTTCATTTAGTCGATTGAGGTCTCTCGCCACAATAACCAAATCATGATTCTCCTTTGCTAAGAGTTCAGCAAAGGCCGCACCAATTCCGACAGTTGCGCCGGTTATCAGAGCGATTGGTCTATTCATATCTTTGATTAAGGCTTGATGTCGCTGGCATTCTCATCGCGAATATGCCATGAGGTTCCGTACTCCGGGAGCAGCTCTAGGAATGGTTTTGGATCAAACCACTCTGGGCCATTTACGCCCAGCGGTTGCCAGATACCTTTATGGATTAGCTCCATTGCAATAACTGGGTTAACTGCGGTCTGCCATACAACAGCTTGATCTCCGTACTCTTGCATAGACCATTCATTATCAACCACGTTGTAGATATAAACCGCTTTCGGTTTACCGGACTTATCCAATCCACGAACTAATGCACCCGCACAGGTTTTACCCTTCATGCGTGAGCCAAGCGTGGCCGGATCCGGAAGTGAAGCCGCAAGTAGATCTCGCGGTGCAACAGAAACTCCCTGCACCTCAACATTTTCCTTGCGATCCATACCCAACATATTGATGGTCTTTAGGATCTGAATGAACTCGGCACCTAAGCCATACTTAAAGTTAACCTTCTTGGCATCAATTTTTTGCGGAATTAGAACAACCTCTTCGTGCTCCACGTTTACGCACTCAACAGGACCGATACCTTCCGGGAAATCAAAGGTCTCAAGCTCGCTAAATGGTTCGGTAGTAAACCAACCGCGTCCATCCTCCCAAACCAAAGGTGGGTTTAAGCACTCTTCAATTGTGGTCCAGATTGAAAACGATGGAGCAAAGTTGGCGCCTTCGACGCGCAGATTAGAGCCATCAAGTACGGTGATGGAATCAATTCGACTAAACAAATGATCATCTGCGTACTTAGCGAAGATGTCGCTCATGCCAGGCTCGACACCCATTCCGACAAGTGCGTAAATCTTGCGCTCTTCCCAGTTCCAGTCACGAGCAAACTGCTCATCACCTAACTTCACACCAGTTTCACGGTGTGGGTAATGAGGATGTGGGCGAGACAACGACATCGCCATATCGATGTAGTTCGTGTTTTCAATTTCGCATGCCAAAAAGATAGGCATCACAAAACGCGGATCGACCGCATTAATGACAACATCTGGATCGGCTTTACGAATCAACTCACGAAGATCCTCGAGCTCTGCAGCATTTACCTGGGCTGCCGAGAAACGAGGGTCTTTTACGCGATAAACGGCTTCTTCTGCGCGGGCTAGGGTTCGGTCAGCAATCACCATTGAGGTGATAAATGATCTACGTGCTGCGATATTTGCTATCGCTCTTCCAACGCCGCCCGCACCAATTACTAGGGCTTTCATTATGAAATCAACTCCAAACGAGATTCGTGCGTACGTTAGCCGATAGATAGGTATTTCGCAATTTACCGTTCAATTGCGCTCGTTTATCATTGTCAGATTCACATAAGTCCTTGTAGCTCAGTGGATAGAGCAACCGCCTCCTAAGCGGTAGGTCGCCGGTTCAACTCCGGCCAAGGACACAGGCAAAATTTGATTTTTCTCGCACTTTCAATAGTAGATTTTCAATATGGAACTCATAGTTCGAGAGGCTACTGAAGAAGATATTGCAACGATATTAGAGATTGCAAATTTAAATCTTCTTACACTTAACCCCAATGACAAACGCCTTGGAGAAATGGAAGCTCGTGAGTTTGTCCGAGGCTTCTTTGATCCCGCAATAACTAGACTCACAAAACTTAATGAGGAGGACGATTGGCAGAGTTTTATAACGCTTAATCCTGACTCTTCGCGCAAACGTTTTTATCTTGACATCTACACAAGGCCAGGCGCACAAACTCTCTCCCCTTCGTTGGACTTAGCGCTGGATTTGGCACGCAAGCATGATCCGGATTTTCGACTCTGGTTGGGAACTCAATCAAATGATTTTGTTTACAAGAGTCTTCTTGAGCGACGTAACTTCTCAATTCTGCGGAAGTACTGGACTTTAGAGATGAGCCTCCCGGCTCAGATGGGGGTTGCTCGAAATTCAATTGGTAAGATCCGAAAATTAGACCTTAGTGATGAGAACGACTTACGTGCCTATCACGAGGTACATCAAGATTCCTTCAGTAAGCACTTTGGTTTTATGCCACGGCAGTTCGCCGAATGGAGCGCACTCGTGCATCGAGATAAGGAGGAAACAAATATGCAGGTATGGCTCATCACCGATAATGGTGGGCCTGCTGGTTTCGTTGATTGCAATGATGAGCTACTTCATGAAAATTCCGGTTATGTCTCAGGTTTAGGAGTAAGGCATGCATTTCAGGGCAAAGGGCTAGGGGAGGCATTACTTCGCCATGCAATACAGGTCAATAGTGAATTGGGGCGGTCGAAACTCTGTCTAAGTGTTGATGCTGGAAATGAGAGCGGCGCGCTCCGACTATACGAAAAAGTGGGGATGAAACCCATTTCCGAATGGCATCATTACGAGAACCTCAATTGGAATAAGTGAAATGTGCTTCAATTAAAGAGTAACAAGTATGTACTCCTAAGCGGTAGGTCGCCGGTTCAACTCCGGCCAAGGACACAATCCCTTTATTTTTCTTTTCGATTACTCTCAAAATCTCTAATGTAATCCGGAACCTCAACATGTTTTGAATCTTTGTTTGTGATTGGTTCACCAAATTTCATCTCTACTGGAATAACCCCTGCCCAGATTGGCAACGAGGCATCATCAGGATCATTCGCTTCACCAGAGCGTTTCTTGGCAGTTACATCATCTAAATTCAACTCCACCACCATTGTCTGAGCAAACTCTTTAGATGTTTGCTCGCGACCTGCATCCCAAAGACCAGGAATCAATCTTTCGCTCACTGCGTACAAGCCTTGAATCTTTTCTTCACCCTCTAAAACTTTGCCAACACCAAAGATCATAACCGAGCGGTAATTCATAGAAGAGTTAAAGGGGCTGCGCGCTGAAACGATGCCGTCAACTAAGGTAACTGTGGCACAGATTTGAGCACCTGCTTTTAGGGCCATAAACATCCGTGATCCCGTTGAACCATGTAGAAGGATTCGATCTCCATCTCTGCCGTAGGCAACTGGGATGACCATCGGTTCTTTAGTGTCGGGATCGTTAAAGCCAATATGGGCGACTAATCCCTCATCCAGAATTGAATAAATCTCAGATTTATCCATAACTTGTCGGTTTGGCTTGCGACCTAACTCCCGGTTGGACATAGAAATCAGCCTATCTCGTTCTCAAGCTACCAAACACAAACTAGTTGAAAACCACGGTTCGATTTCCGACGATAAAGATTTTATCTTCGGCATACAGACGTACCGCTTTAGCCAAAACTCTTCTTTCAATGTCTCGACCAATTGCAATCAACTGCTCTGGGGTCGAGGCATGAGTTACATGAGCTACATCTTGTTCGATGATTGGGCCCTCATCTAAATCAGAGGTAACAAAGTGAGCGGTGGCTCCGATGATCTTTACTCCTTTTGCGTGTGCTTGGTGATAAGGCTTCGCACCTTTGAAGCCAGGTAGGAAAGAGTGATGAATGTTGATTATCTGATTAACGTTTTGTCGGCAAAACTCCGCTGAGAGAATCTGCATATATCTGGCTAGCACAACAAAATCGATAGCTTCAGATTTAATCAACTTGTTTAATTCTGCTTCAGCTTCGGCTTTGGCGCCTTCAGATACTGGAATGTGAACAAATCTTGTGTTGTGAGATTCGACTAGGCTCTTTAAATCCTCGCGATTACTTACTACTAATGGAATCTCAATCGGAAGTTCGCCAAGTTCAAACAAATAAAGCAAATCTCTTAAGCAGTGGCTTTCCTTAGTGACCATCACTAGTGCCCGTTTAGGTACTGAGTTATCTCGAATTGATAAGCGGGGTTCAAACTGGGAGAGACCTTCACTCAAAACCTTTTGTGCTTGTGCCAGAGTGGAGTTGGTTTCAAAACGGGTGCGCATTACAAAGGTATTTGTTACTGGATCTGTGAACTGTTGATTTTCGATGATATTGCCACCAGCGGCCAAAACAGAGCTGGTCATGGCATGGACGATGCCGGGTTTATCTACACACTGCAGCGATGCGATTAAATCCACCGCTGCAGTCTAACTTCTTGAGCTAAGGGTTAGTGATTAATTTGGAAACGCTTTAACGCACGAGGGGCCCACCAGTTCCATTCCCCGAACAAACGCATGAGGGCGGGAACCAAGAAGGCGCGGATCAAAGTCGCATCAAGCAGAATTGCAAAGGCAACGCCAAAGCCCATCATCTTGATTGAGGTAACGCCACTGATAATGAAGGCGGCGAAGACCACGGCCAAGATGAAAGCAGCTGCTGTAATGATGCGAGCAGATTTTTGTAATCCATAGGCGACTGATTCAACATTTGATTTACCGGCATCATGTTCCTCTTTGATACGAGAGAGTAGGAATACCTCGTAATCCATCGATAAACCAAAAGCAACCACTGCAACTAGAACCATTGTGCTGGTATCTAAAGTTCCGGTATTTATGAAATCACCAACCAAGAAGCTGAGATTTCCATCGATAAATATCCAGGTAAGCACACCCATGGTTGCGGCCAGAGATGCGAAGTTAAGAATGATGGCTTTGATTGGCAAAAGAATTGAACCGGTAAAGAAGAAAAGCAGAAGTAGCACTGTGAAGATAATCCAGGCCCCAACCTTTGGAAGTGTTCCAGAGATTGCGCCCTGTGTATCCGCATAATCTGCCGCTACTCCACCAACTAAAGTTCCAGTTGGGGCATCCAAATCTCTAATATTGTTAATTAGCTCTTCAGCCTCTGGAGTTCTTGGCGGCATTGAGTGAATGGCAACCAAACGCACACTTTCACCAACAGTTTCAGGCGTTCCTACCCTTATGACTCCAGGGACGGTGGCCAAGCTTTGTGAGTAAGAGGTGATCTCTGCGGTTTGGTTCGCACCTGTTGGGAAAATAATCTCAATCGGATTACTTTCTTGGCCAGGAAATTCGGTAGCAATAAACTCTGATGCGATGTAAGCCCGATCATCTTTTGGCAGGACTCGACTGTCTACCTGACTGAATTTGATATTTGCAATTGGGGCAATTAGTAAAAACAAAACCAAAGAAGAAGCGGTAACTACGGTTATCGGGCGCTTCATTACAAAGCGGGCAAGCTGTGCCCATCTGCCATCTTCTTTTGGCTTGATACCGTTCTTTCGCACCACACCTTTATCTACCTTGCTTCCGACTAAGGCAAGGATTGCTGGAAGTGGGACCAAGGCACCAACTACCGCAAGAGCAACCACAACTGCTCCGGAGTAGCCCATTGATTTCAAGAAATTTTGTGGGAAAAAGGTAAGTGAAATCAAGGTAAGCACTACTGTCAAACCTGAGTAAAAGACAGTCTTTCCTGCGGTACGTAAAGTGTTGACCACTGCATCTTCATTAGAGAGTCCCTTATGTAACTCTTCTCTGAACCGGTTTACTATCAATAAGGCGTAATCAATACCTAATCCAAGACCTAAACCGGTAGTCAGATTCAAAGCGAAAACACTCACATCTGTTACAAAGGTTAAGAGGTAGAGAGCTAAGAATGTTCCCAATATGGCGGTGATACCAACCACCAAAGGCATCGCCGATGCTGCCATCGCGCCAAATACCAAAATCAAAAGCAGGAAGGTAAGTGGAATAGAAATGGCCTCTGATAACTTCAAATCATCTTGAATTCTGCCATTGATAGCGTTTGCAAAAACCGCACCTCCAGAGGCGTAAATTTCGATGTCTCCTTTTTTGCCATCATATTTATCCTGGAAGTAACCACCAGATTTATCAATCTCTGTGAAGTCGGTAGATTTCAAATAAACAAATATGAACGCGGCGGTTCCATCTTTGCTCTTAAGGGATGGAGCGCCTCCCGCCGACCAATACGAGATTACGCTTTCGACACTTGATTCATTTCTAACTTCAGATTCAATTTGTTGTGCCTGGGCCACAACGGTCGGGTCGTCTACTGACTTATCTTTGCCATCAACCACCAAGACGACTGCGGGATCCTTAACCTTGAAGGTGTCCTCGAGATACTCCCAAACCTTGACTGAATCACTGCCGGGATCTGAATAGCCTCCTGAATCAAAGCGGTTGAAGACCTGAGACCCTATTGCGCCGGCCAATATTGTTGATAGTAAGAAAATTGATAGTACAAATTTCTTATGACGTGCGATGACATGGCCAAGTGATTCAAACATGATGGCATACTAATGTTGTGAGTGAAATTCTTCCTTCTGTGACCTCAGACGAGGTTGATTACGAGATAGATGTCACTCGCGATGATGAAATCAAAGGGGATAAGCCCCCGCATCACGGTGGTTAGTCGCTAGAAGAGCTCTTGCTTTCGGTTTTGCTACTTGCAGAGTCGGTTTTATAGAAACCTGATCCCTTAAAAACGATTCCAACATTTGAGTAAATCTTGCGCACATCTTTGCCGCACTCTGGACATACCGAAATTGGCGCATCTGTGAAGGATTGCACTGCCTCGAAGGCATGCTCACAGGCGTTACATTGGTATTGATAGGTAGGCACGGGCGTAATCTAAGGGATGAGTATTGAGCCGCGCTAATTGAGGCGGGCTTACTAGAACGGGGCCGGTAGTGATTTTCGATGTAGCTAACACAGCGCTATCTGTGTTGGTCTCCGGCTGTTTAATCTCTCTAGCTTTCCTGCTGCCAGAACGAGATGGGTTTTTGCAAAACTCAGCAGAGAAGACTCAACGATTCCTCTTTATATTTTCTGGGATATGGATAGTTGCGGCACTTGGTAACTTGCTGTCCGCTTTGGCCGAAATCTTTGAGAGCAATTTGGCTGATGTATTGAGTGGCAATATTTTGCGCTCCTTTGTCACTCAAGTGACTATAGGCAAGTTGCTGGCTTATCAGGTTGTTGCCGCAATTGTTGTTTTTGTATTCTCTAGATCACTTCGTAAAACTGGTGGTGCCTTCTGGTTGTTGGTTGTTGCGTTGAGCGGATCACTTGCTCCAATTTTCCAGAGTCACTCCAGTTCACAAGGCAGCCATGGATTGGCAATCGGATCGCTGGTCATCCATGTCTTGGCTCTGTCATTTTGGTTGGGAGCGGTTTTTGCATTACAGATCATGCCTGCAAGTGAAAAAGAGTTAGCGTTTTCTCGAGTTTCAAATATCGCGCTCTGGTCATCCATAGCGGTGGTAAGCAGCGGTGTTGCTAATGCTTGGACCAGATTACGGTTATCGCAGGACTGGTTTACCTCATATGGCTTATTAGTAGGAATAAAAGTTCTATTGACGCTAGTAGTTTTCGTTATCGCCAGCAGAGTCAGGAAACAAATATCAGTCAACCGATTACTACCACTTGAATTGACGGTAATTACCTTGATTATGGGCATTGGCGCGCTGCTTAACCGCTTTACACCGGAAGAGTCCGGCGCCATTGCTTTCGACAAGGTGCGGGAGTTGGTAGGAATATCAATGCCCGAAGCTCCAACTCTTTCCAGAGTCTTATTTGAGTATGAAGCAAATGGTTTGATACTGGGTCTTTTGATATTTGCTACGGCGCTTTATATACGCGGCGTCGTGGCACTAGCGCG
The DNA here is from genome assembly GCA_041159565.1 of Actinomycetota bacterium. Classification (GTDB taxonomy): domain Bacteria; phylum Actinomycetota; class Actinomycetes; order Nanopelagicales; family Nanopelagicaceae; genus MAG-120802. The sequence continues at coordinate 15,411 of JBEAXZ010000003.1, forward strand.
ACGTGGAGATAAATGGCCAGTCGGCAGAACCATTTCCTTTGCAATTGGAATATCGCTACTTGATTACGCCACTAGCGGTGGTGTTGGTTTGTATGCACATTTCTCATTTCAGTATCACATGATCGCTCACATGATTTTGAGCATGATTGCTCCAATCGCAATTGTTCTTAGTGCACCAATTACTTTAGCTTTACGCACCCTTCCGATTGGAAGAGAGAAAGGTGAGCGCGGGCTACGCGGGGCGTTGCTCGCCGCTTTAGGTTCTAGAGCTACTGGAATTTGGACCCATCCCATCGTTGCCTTAGCAATTTTTGATGGATCCTTGTTTGCACTTTATTTCACGCCACTGTTTGGTGAATTAATGAGTGGACATTTCGGCCACATGATTATGGATCTACATTTCATCGCCGCAGGTCTTCTGTTCTTCCATGTAATTGTGGGCATAGATCCAAACCCAAGGAAGGTTCATCACTTGGTGCGCATTGTTATGTTGCTTGCGGCCATGAGTATTCACGCCTTCTTCTCCGTAGCTTTGATGTCGGCAAACAACTTAATTGATGGTGGGTATTACCAATTACTAGAGCGACCCTGGGCAACGGATTTGTTGAGTGATCAGAAATCCGGCGCTGCAATTGGTTGGGCAATGGGAGAGATTCCAATTGTGGTGGCCCTAATTGCCACATTCATTCAGTGGATGCGCAGCGATGCCCGGGAGGCAAAGCGTGCTGACCGGCGTTCCAAGGTTGATTTAGCGGAGTACAACGCCTATCTCGAGCAACTGGCTGCCCGAGATGAGAAAGAGAATCCAAAGTAGTATTGCCGTCATGGAACCGCTCTTTTCATTACCTGATGAGTACCAAGCGCTAAGAGACAGCGTTAGATCTCTCGCTGACAAAAAGATTCAGCCATTTGCACATGATGTGGATGCGCAGGCTCGGTTCCCACAAGAAGCATTTGATGCGCTACAGGCAGCAGGTTTAGCTGCAGCTCATGTGCCTACTCAATATGGTGGCGAAGGTGCTGATGCACTTGGTGTGGTCATAATTATTGAAGAGGTCGCGAGAGTTTGTGCTTCTTCCTCTTTGATTCCAGCGGTGAATAAGTTGGGATCAGTTCCATTAATGCTCGGTGGAAATGAAGAGCAGAAGAAGAGATGGCTTACACCTTTGGCGCAAGGAAAAGGTTTTTCTTACTGCCTCTCAGAGTCAGAGGCAGGTTCAGATGCCGCCGGGATGAAGACCCGTGCAGTTCGCAAAGGCGATGGCTGGGTTTTAAACGGCAGCAAGAAGTGGATTTCACATGCTGGTTTCTCTGAGTTTTATACCGTTCTTGCTTCAACTGATCCAGAAAAAGGATCAAAGGGGATTACCGCTTTTGTAGTTGAAAAGAGCGACCCCGGAGTTTCATTTGGCGCTCATGAAAAGAAGATGGGCTTTAAGGGATCACCAACCCGCGAGGTTTACTTCGACAATGTCGAGCTTGATGATGACCGTCGTATTAGTGAGATCGGCGCTGGTTTTGGATTAGCGATGAAAACTTTGGATCACACACGCATCACTATTGCCGCCCAAGCTTTGGGAATTGCGCAAGGTGCATTTGAAGTTGCCACCAAGTATGCCCATGAGAGAAAACAATTTGGCAAGTCAATCTTTGATTTTCAGGCGGTTCAGTTCATGTTGGCTGATATGGCGATGGAGATTGCGGCGGCCCGTCAATTAACTTACGCCGCAGCCAGCAAGAGTGAATCTCTGACCGATGACTTAACCTTCTTTTCAGCCGCCTCCAAATGCTATGCAACCGATGTCGCTATGAAGGTAACTACTGATGCAGTTCAGGTGCTTGGTGGTTATGGCTATGTGAGTGATTATCCGGTCGAGCGAATGATGCGTGATGCCAAGTTAACTCAAATTTACGAAGGCACCAATCAGATCCAAAGATTGGTAATGGCTCGCAACCTCAACTCTGTGCTGTAAATCGAACTAGGATCTCTGCAGTAGCTGCGGCATTTACCTTTTGATCATGGGGTTCATGAGGAACCTCTTCACTAGATAGCTCGCCGGGATAGACCAAAGCCACCCGCCAAGCCTTGGTTCGAGCTAAAGCGCGGTCATACGATCCGCCACCTTGTCCTAAACGATTTCCATTTCTATCAATGTGCAGCGCAGGCATGACCACAACATCAATCTCTCCGTTGAAAACCGTGCCATCACTGGTATGCCACTCCAAATCCTTATCCTCCAACATATGTGGAGTTAGTACGCTCTTGCCAAGCCGCTGTAACTCTTCATTAAGAACTTTAGTATCTGGCTCAAAACCATAAGAAACATAAGTGGCAACCACCTGTGCCTGAGAAATTTCTTGGGTGGCCAAAAGATGTTGCCAGTCACTTTCCACCACTAAAAACTCTCTTTCGGCACGAAACCTTTTTCGCATCTCAGCTTTAATTCGTTTCGCCTCTTTTTTAGCGGTGATATCCACGGGAATAGCGTAGGTTCAAAGTATGGTTGCGGCGTGAGCGAAACGATAAAACTCTCAGAGTTTGCTAATGAGTTATTGGTGCTAGCAAGACCCCTAGCGGCATTTGATATGCCATTAATGGATGCACATGGCGCCACCTTGGCGCTAGATGTAATCGCAAACAATAAAACCATTATGAAGTCCGGCTCCAGAATTCGCTCCACTCAAATTGGATTAGCGGCCTCTGCAGGTTTAGATCATCTGCCGACTCGGCCGCAGCCGCGGGTAGTAGTTATCTCAGCCGGAGCTGATTTAGTTGAACCAGGATCTCCTTTGCGAGATCGAGAAGATGAGTATGAAACCAACTCCTGGCTTTTAACTACCGCGGTAAAGGAAGCAGGAGCGGTGGGTTATCGAGTGCACACCATTCCGGAAACAGCTGAACAATTAAAAGATGTAGTTGAAGATCAATTGGTTCGTGCAGATTTAGTTGTAATCTGCGGTGAGAGCCATGATGACTCTTTTTCTTTGATCTACTCAGTTTTACAACAGCTGGGTCAGGTTCGGGAGCTAACCCCGCTAATTAAGGGAACTGGCAAACATGCCTATGGAAGTATCGGTCCAGATCGCACACCGGTAGTGGTTTTGCCAGGTGATCCAATCTATGCCTATATCTCTACCGAACTTTTTGTCCGCCCAATGATTCGCAGCATGATGGGGCTGTACGACATTCATCGTCCAGTGATTAAAGCAAAATTAAAAAATGATGTAACTGGAGAAATTGGCAAGACCTCTTTTGTGCGCGCTGTTCTATCTGATGAAAACAGTGGTATGAGATCAGTTTCTGCTCTAGATAATCAAGAAGAACTAGTCACGCTTTCAGATGCGACCGGTTTAATTGTGGTGCCTGACTCATTAGCTGCTTTAAGTTCAGGCGCCGAGGTAGAGGTTCTTCTTCTCGAACGGCGCTTCAACTAAAAATCTGTTATGGCGCGCGTTTCTAGAAACCATTGGCCCCTAATTCTCAATGATGGGGAGCTCACCTTGCGCCCCTTAAGGATTCGGGATCGAAGCTCCTGGTTGACCACACGTAGAAGAAATCGGGAGTGGCTCACGCCATGGGAGGCCACTTCGCCAATTGCGGAAGAGAACAAAAACCTTCCTACCTATATAGAGATGGTGCAGATTCACAATAAAGAGGGTCGTGCTGGCAGATCTATCTCACTTGCGATTTGGTTTGATAAAGAGTTAATCGGACAGATAACTCTGGGCGGCATCTCCTACGGCGCTTATCGTGGCGGGCATATTGGTTATTGGATTGACCAGAAGTTTGCCAACAAGGGGCTCACAACCAGGGCGGTCCGAGAGCTAACCAGGTATGGAATTGAGGAACTTGGTTTACATAGAATCGAAATTAATCTAAGACCTGAGAACATCGCTTCAAAAAGGGTTGCAGAAAAATCTGGTTATGTTTTTGAAGGGCTTCGCCCCAGATATCTTCATATTGATGGCGCTTGGCGGGACCATCTTTGTTATGTAAAAGAAAATCCACGGTTGTAAACAACTGAAAATTTCTTGCTGGAATTAGGGGGGAAATACCCTAAAAGTCCGAATCCTGCCTTTAGGGTTATCACTCGTGGGATCAGGGTTTATTTACTTAATCATCGTAGGCATGTGGATTGCTTACTTCCTGCCCAGGTGGATCTCTAGCCATGAAGAGGTTTCTGGTCGAACCGTAGAAAAATTTGAAAAAACTATGAAGGTTGTTGGTGTTACCTCGGGTAATGCCGTACCAGATTATCAAGCCTTGGTTGCAAAACGAGAACAACAGATTGCTAATCGCAGAATTACCTTTGCTGGAATTAGTGGCCTAACCGTTTTGATAACTGCCTTTGCATTGATTGGGTTAGTCTCTTCATCAGCTATCGCACTTCCGGTCTCAGCTTTTGTTCTTT
>JBEAXZ010000004.1:0-17580 GCA_041159565.1 Actinomycetota bacterium
CGAACATTTGTTCTAATGACTTTGGGGACACGCCGTGCCTATCTTTAGGGATGGCCGAGCTCGCCCCGTTTAACACCCCAAGACCCGCGGAATATGCCCCAATTCCAAAGCCGCTAAAACGCCGGCAGGCCAAAAGGGTTTCCCTTCCAGATGGACCCCGCTCGCCCTTACTCACTCTGCAATTTCAACAGGACACACCCGGTTTTCTGCGTCAGGCGCGAGATAAGTATGGTGATTGCACATCCTTTTTCCTGGGCGGTCAGTTGTTCATCGGTGCATTTGCACCAGAGATGGTGCATGAAGTCACGGTTAGCAAGCAGCATAAATTCATCAAAGGTGTTGGCTTTGATCGAATGCGCAAAGTCCTGGGAACTGGGCTACTGACCAACGAAGAGCCGATACATCTTCGCCATCGCCGATTGATGCAATCACCGTTTCATATCAGCAAGATCTCTTCGTATGCCAACACGATGATCGAACTAACCCAAAAACATATTTCAGATTGGAAAAATGGAGATGTCATAGGAGTAGGTCCAGAGATGATGGCGCTTACCTTTGACATTGTTGCTGACATACTTTTTGGTACCGATATTTCAGCTGATACTGAGCGGGTACAACGTGCGATGCATATTGCGATAGATCGCATTGAGCGCACCATGTTGCCAGGATTGGATCGGTTCGACAATCTAGGAATTCCATACTTTAGAAAATTTGGAAGTGCGGCAAATGAACTTCATGAGGTGGCCACTCGAATAGTCAATGAAAGACTAGAGAAGGGCATAAAGAGAGATGATTTGATGGGCGTACTTCTCGAAGCGACCACACCGGATGGCGAGAGATTATCGGCACGAGAAGTATCTGATGAAACGTTGACTTTGATTTTGAGCGGCCATGAAACAACAGCAAATGTTTTAACCTGGGTTTTTTCATATCTCAGTCATAATCCAAAGTATTGGCAGCACCTCGCAACCGAAGCTGATTCAATCTTTGCTCAACGAGATAGCGAGGATTTTGCTCGCATACTTCTTGCTGCTCCTTGGAGTAGCGCAATCTTCAATGAGGTACTGCGTCTATGCCCGCCGGTTTGGGTTGCGCCCCGTCGCGCTCTTGAGGATGTAATGCTGGGAGAGTTCGAAATTCCAAAGGGCGCACATGTCTTGATTAGCCAGTATGTAACCCACCGGGATTCACGTTACTTTTCTAATCCGGATTCCTTCACACCAGAACGCTGGTTTAATGAATTTGAGAAAAGCCTTCCTAGAGGCGCTTACTTTCCATTTGGAGCGGGAACTAGAAAATGCCTTGGTGACCAATTTGCACTGCTGGAGGCCCGCATAATCATCTTGGAGATTGCTAGCCGTATGCGGTTAGAGCTGCAATCTGCATTCCCTACCGCTCAACCCCGCGCAACTTATCGGCCCAAAGGGATCGTTCCTATGAAGGTAAACCTTATTTAAGCTGAGTGGAGATATCTGGGTTGTGTTTAACAACTGCACGCCAGATATCGGCGGGCTCCATGCCCATGGCTAAAGCTTGATCCACGGTCTGACCTCCGAGCTCTGCCATGACGAAATCTTTGGCGTAAGAAGGTGCCCAATCTGCGCCGAAATGCTCCGTCATCCTGCGACGCAGTTCGGTAATTCTCATAACGAGTTTAGATTAAAGGATTGCAGCTAAACGTTCTGCTTGTTGCTTGGAGTGTTCAGGCGAGAGTGGCGCGGTTACTTGACCCATGAACCAACGCAAGATCAAACCCACTCCAACAACATCTGTTGCAAAAATCTTTGCTAATTGAGAATAAATCTCTACCCAAATCTTGTGCTCGCTGGCGGTTAGTGCGCTAGCCATAATCTCACCATCTTTTTGCAAAGCAGTTTGCAAACCGGTGTGCTCTGAAATCTCTCGGGAGATTAAGTAAAGCGCCTCTGCCCGAGACTGCGCCACCAAAGCCAAAGTTGAAATTCTTTCCAACTCGGTTTCGACAAGGGCTAGAAAAACCTCATCTTTATCCCGGAAATGATTGTAGAGAGAGGCACGTGAAACCTGCGCTCGATCTGCAATTTCAATCATGTTTGTTGCAGAGATGCCGCTTTCAGAGAGTAAAACTTTTGCCGCTTCCATAATGGCCGCTCTGGTGCGACGATGAATAGTTGATTGGTGTTGGTAAGTTGATCTTGCGCTATTTGTACTCACTTAAAGCGAATCCTTATCTTCAACCTACTGCGTTAAGCAGCGTTGGTATCGACAACGGTAAGTACTGGGGATTCGTGAAGTTTGACTAAAGATGTAACTTCAACAAGTACAGCGGATAGGGAGAGATTTAATGCAATGCAGATTGAATTCAATAACTCTGAGGAGGCTTCTTTCTGACCACGCTCGACCTCTGAAAGATAACCAAGAGAGACGCGAGCCTCTTTTGCAACATCTCGCAGGGTACGGCTTTGAGAGATTCGAGCCTGGCGCAGGGTCTGGCCAATGTGCGTACGCAAAAGTGTCATAACCCTGTCCTTTCTATGAAGCCGAATTGTCACTACCTAGGGCCAAGGATACGCGCGAGCACCCCAACTGCGCTTTCTACCGCGCCGCGTCGTACATATTCCCGATCCCCCGAAATCGCTAATTTCACAGTTTCTTGATGCTCTGGCCCAATTATCGCTAGCCAAACGGTTCCCGCCTCCACTCCATGAGAAGGGCCAGGGCCGGCAACTCCGGTCAAGGAAATCGCCCAGGATGATGAGAATTTTGCTCTTGCGCCTTTAGCCATTGCTAGCGCAACCTCTTCAGAAACCGCTCCAAACTCATCTAGAAGCGAGCCAGGAACAGAGAGCTCATCAATTTTGATTTGATTTGAATAAGCAACGATAGCTCCATGCAACACGTGGGAAGCACCCGGAACAGAAACTATCTCAGAGGTTAAAGCTCCCCCAGAAATTGATTCGGCGCAGGAGATTGTCTCATTGCGCTTCTCCAATAAAGCAACTACCTCTTGAGCAACAGCATTCATGATTTAGCTTTGATTACATCTCGCAAATATTGATATCCAGAGGTAATCGTGAGAACAATCGCAACTCCCAGCAAAACATCACGGGGTAAAAATAGATACTCTGGTAACGGCAGAATATAGAAACCGACAGAGAAATTTTGAATTAGAGATTTAATTTTGCCTCCCTTGCTGGCGGCAATAATCCCTCTCTTTAAAACTGCGAAACGCAAGATTGTGACACCAACTTCGCGCACCAAAATCACAATGGTCACCCACCAAGGCATCTTGTCCAATATTGACAATCCAATGAGTGCGGTAGCAATAAAGGCTTTATCTGCAATTGGGTCAAGCAAAGTGCCGAAAGCCGAGATTTGATTTCTGCTTCTTGCAATACGGCCATCCAACACATCGGTCATGCCAACTACAAAGAACATAACCCAGGCGATGATCTGCCAATCCGGATCATTACCGCCATTTTTGAAAAGTGCCCATGCACAAAATGGTAGAGCCAGGATTCGGGCAATCGTTAAGATGTTGGGAAGATTCATAAAGGTTGCGCTACCAAATCTGCACCAGCTACATCGACAACGACCGCATCTACGTATTGACCGACTTTGTAGCCAGAAGTGGGCCGTCCTGGCGTAGAGATAAAGGTTGTTGAATCAACCTCTGGGCCCTGATGTTCTGCTCTGCCCTCCTGAGTTTCCTCATCCTCGATTAGGACTCTGACCTTTTGCCCGATTCGCTCGGCGGCACGCTGGTTTACTAGCTCCTCAGCCAATGTTGTTAGCTGGTTGGTGCGGGATTGGATCAGATCGGGATCAACTTTATTTTCCAACTTCAGAGCCTCTGTGTTGTCCTCATCTGAGTAAGGAAATATTCCAATTGCATCCAAATCAGCAGCATTGATGAAACCGACTAAATCCTGGTACTCCTCCTCAGTTTCGCCCGGGAAACCAACTATGAAGTTGGAGCGAATACCAGATTCAGGGTTCAAAGCTCGAATCTGGGTAATCAAATGCAAGAACTTCTCTGCATCTCCAAAGCGACGCATTCTGCGCAGCAATGTTCCAGAGGCGTGTTGGAAGGAGATATCGAAATAGGGAACAACTTTTTCAGTTGCCACCATCGCCTGTAACAATGTGGGGCGAATTTCTGCGGGCTGTAAATAAGAAAGTCTGATGCGCTCAATGCCATCAATCTTTGCTAACTCAGGCAGCATAGATTCCATGACTTTAAGATCACCAAAATCTTTGCCGTAAGAAGTTGTGTTCTCGCTAACCAGAAACACTTCGCTAACACCATTCTCAGCCAACCAAGCGGCTTCCTCCAGAATCTCTGTTGGGCGTCTGGAGACAAAGGCACCGCGAAATAGTGGGATAGCGCAAAATGAGCATCTCCGGTCACAGCCTGATGCAATCTTCAGCGGAGCCATCGGTGAGTTCCCCAAGCGTTTACGGGAGAAGGTACTGCCCTGCCCCATTGAAAGCTTTGTCTCAGTCACTACACGAGTGGACTGCCGAGCTGCAGGAGATATTGGAATTAAAGTTCGACGATCCTTCGGAGTGTGTGCCTTTGGTTTATCGCCATCTAAAATTTTGCGTAATCTCTGAGAGATATCTTGATAGTCATCAAATCCTAAAATCGCATCTGCTTCAGGTAGCGCATCAGCTAATTCTTTTCCATAACGCTCAGCCATACAGCCAACAGCCACCACGGCACGAAGGCTGCCGTCTGCCTTAAGGGCGTGAGCCTCCAAAAGCGCATCGACTGAGTCTTTTTTAGCTGATTCGATGAAGCCGCAGGTATTAACCAAAGCGATATCAGCGTTTGCTGCATCATCGACCAAGACCCAACCATCTTCAGAGAGTCTGCCCGCTAACTCCTCGGAATCCACATCGTTGCGGGCACAGCCCAATGTCACTAATGCAACGGTTTTTGGATTTGAGTTTGGGAGCGACACCCCCGCATTCTATATATTAAAGCTGCGATTAACCCTGATTGTTGCTGGCCTGCGGTCCGAATTCCAGTCTAACAACCTCGCCGACTCTTCCCGGCACGCCTAAATCTTCACCATTAACTTTTAATTGCACTGCTCCAGCGTTGCCAATTACTAGATACAGCAATTGATTGTCATTAAAGCTTCTGGATTCACCTTGACGGATCCGACCGCTAAATTGTGTGGCGCCGGTTGAATCATTAACCGCAACCCAAGAAAGGCCATTTACTCCCGTTATTACAACTTCAACACTATCTTTAACTTCAGCTACCGCACCATTTGATTGATTTGAGCTGGTCGAGTTACTAACAACATTTTGTTCTTCAGGGCTTTCATTTGATGTGGAAAAAATCAATGCGCCAACAATTCCAAATATGGCGACTCCAGCTACGACACCGCTTAGTGCCTTCCAAGATATTGGCTTGCGCTCTTTAGTTGCAGGTGTGGCGCTGTTGTCATTAAGCAAATCTCTAATTGATTTACTTAAGGAAATAGTTTGAGATTCGAAGGCGATTAATACTTCAGAGTCGCCTACACCGCATATACGAGCGATTGTTCTGATGTGACCACGAGCATAGGCGGGACCACCACAAGTTGAAAAATTATCTCGTTCCAGATCCTCAATAACGGTTGCAGGTATGCGAGTGCGAGCAGCGAGTTGTTCAACAGTAAATCCTGCTGACTTTCGCATCTCTTGCAGAGAACTGCCAACTGACATTTTCGCCTCGCAACTTTTCTAATTGGGGCGCAAATTGTAGAAGCAGCGAGTAATTGGGCACAACTGGCCAAACTCAATTACTGGGGTGAATTACTGAGAATCACCCCTGAATAACTTCGAGTACCGAGGCTAAATCCTCTTGTTTCACCAAAACAACTCGTGCCTTTGAGCCCTCTGATGGTCCGACAATTCCACGGCTCTCCATCAAATCCATCAAGCGACCCGCTTTGGCAAAACCAATTCTTAATTTGCGTTGCAACATTGATGTGGAGCCAAATTGAGTGCTTACTACCAACTCTATGGCTTGAATTAACAACTCCTTATCATCGCCAATGTCATCATCGCCAGACCTTGCGCTAACAACCGGCTTCAAAATGTCTTCTCGATAAACTGGTTGTAGTTGTGATTTAACATGCGACACAACTGATTCAATCTCACGTTCGGAAACGTAAGCGCCCTGGATACGGATAGCTTTACTAGCTCCCATAGGCAGGAATAAGCCATCACCTTGGCCAACCAGTTTTTCAGCACCTGGAGTATCCAAAATAACTCGGGAGTCAGCCAAAGAAGAGGTAGCAAAGGCCAGACGTGAAGGAACATTGGCTTTAATCAATCCGGTCACGATATCAACCGAAGGTCTCTGTGTTGCAATTACTAGGTGAATACCTGCAGCACGAGCTAACTGAGTTATTCGAACAATGGAATCTTCAACATCTCTAGCGGCGACCATCATTAGATCAGCTAACTCATCTACAACCACCAATAGATATGGGTAAGGTTCTAGAGCTTGATCCGCCCCCTCCTTCGCAGTTACCTTTCCCGAACGGACCGCTTTATTGAAATCATCAATGTGTCTAAATCCGTAGGTAGAAAGATCGTCATATCTCATATCCATCTCACGAACTACCCAAGCCAAAGCCTCAGATGCTTTCTTTGGATTAGTAATTATTGGTGCAATGAGATGGGGAATTCCTTCATAGGCATTTAATTCAACTCGTTTTGGATCAATCAAAATCAATCGAACATCATTTGGTGTTGCTCTCATTAAGATTGAAGTAACCAGAGAATTGATCATCGAGGACTTACCGGCACCGGTCGCGCCAGCAACCAAAAGATGTGGCATCTTGGCCAAATTGGCGCAGATGAAATTGCCCTCAACATCTTTACCAAGAGCGATAACCATCGGGTGGTGATCATTTCCAGCAACACTGGAGCGTAAAACATCCCCCAAAGAGACAATCTCGCGATCGGAATTTGGAATCTCAATACCTACCGCCGACTTACCGGGAATTGGCGAAAGAATCCTGACATCACTGCTTGCTACCGCATACGCGATATTTTTACTTAGCGCGGTAACCGCTTCGACCTTAACACCAGACCCTAACTCAACTTCATATCGGGTTACAGTCGGGCCTCGCATGAATCCTGTTACTTCACAATCAATTTCAAACTGAGCAAACACCTCAGTCAAAGCTTGAACAATCTGATCATTAGCTTTGGTTTTACCTTTTGTAGGTGGGGTAGTTCGCAACAACTCCATGCTTGGAAGCTCGTAGGAGTCATTTGAAGAAAGGACTAACTGAACAGGGCGCGCTGGTTTGCTCTCAACTTGAGGCTTTGGAACCTCCACAGTGAACTCTTCATCAAAGCTCTCTTCATCTATCTCTTCTTCCTCGTCATCCTGATTGGAAAACTCTTGCACTAATGGGGTTTCAAATGGTGGAGTATCAGCGATTTCAAACTCTACGGCTTTGCGATCCCGACGCTCCTCTAGAGCGGTGCCCACTTTGGAGCTAGCTCCAGTGGCCAATCCTTTTATTAAATCCAGAATCTTTGAAAAAGGTGTAGCGGTGATTACTAATACTCCAAATAGTAAGGTCAATAAAAGAATCGGTATTGCCAAAACATCTGTAACTAAGGCAACCAGCGGAGTTGAGATTGCGTATCCAACCCAGCCCCCACCTTCCCTCATAGCGGTAGCGCCGGTATTTATTGAAGAGGGATTAATTATGTGAATCAAGGCGGTGGAGCTGAGAATTAACAACAGCGAGCCAATTGTTATTCGACCATTAGCCGCTTTGTCATCCGGAGCTCTAAACATCCGCAGAGCGAAGTAAGCAAAGAGAATTGGGGTACAAATTGCGAGTCGACCGACCGCGCCGTAAAAGAATGCATAAGCGGCGTTGCCAAACCAGTTTTCAAGTTGCCACCAAGTAGTGGCTGCGGCTATCAAGGCAAGAATAAATAGTAGAAGTCCAAAACCATCACGACGATGTTCAGGATCAAGATCCTTGGCACCACGGGTGACTACCCGAACTGTTGCCCCTAAGGATTTTGCAAAGCTTCGCCAGACAAGTGAGAGGGTGCGGCTCAATGCCGGTATGACACCGCTGCGCTTCTTTGGGGAATTCTTCTTAGCCACAACGAAAAATCGTATTAGATATGTTTTTTTGCAACCGCGAGGCGCGCCGTTGGAACCGGGTTTACACCTCTATTACGACTGGCACAATCATTGGTCGGCGACGATGTTCCTCCCCAACCCAACTTCCTACAGTTTTTCTGACAACTTGGGATAACTGGTGGGTGCCATTTATTCCGGCAGCGACAGCCCCCGCAAGTGCATTTTCAATTCGGGTTTTTACCTCATCGAATAAAGCTAAATCCTCGGCAAAACCACGGGCATGTATATCTGGCCCAGCCACGACTTTCCCTGTTTGAGAATCGATTACAACAATAACTGAGATAAAACCTTCTTCACCAAGAATTCTTCTATCCTTTAATGACGCCTCAGTTATGTCACCAATGCTTTGTCCATCTACATAAACGTAACCAACCGCAACCGCCCCAACAACTTTCGCTCTACCTTCTGCTAAATCAACAACTACCCCATTGTCTACAACGACGGTGTTAGATCTCTTAACTCCAGTTGAGATCGCCAATTCAGCATTGGCTCTCATGTGTCGCCATTCACCATGAACTGGCATCACATTCTTAGGTTTAACAATGTTGTAGCAGTACAAAAGTTCGCCAGCCGCTGCATGTCCAGATACATGAACCAAAGCATTGCCTTTATGAACCACCCGAGCACCAAATCTAGTCAGCTCATTAATCACCCGATAAACCGAGTTTTCATTGCCCGGAATCAAAGAAGAGGCCAAAATTACGGTGTCGCCAGCGCCAACCTTTATTCGATGATCGCCATTAGCCATTCTTGACAACGCCGCCAGCGGTTCCCCTTGTGAACCAGTACAGATCAGAACAATTCCATCTCCCGCATCATCAATCTCATCTATATCAAGGAGAGTGTTTGGCGGAATGTGAAGGTATCCCATCTCTGATGCCAGATTCATATTCCGCACCATTGAGCGACCAACAAATGCAACTTTGCGACCATGTGTGTAAGCAATATCGATTACCTGTTGAATTCGATGAACATGTGATGCAAAGGATGCAACAATCACTCTTCGCTTGGTTGATTCAATTACACGATCTAGGACCGGCATGATTTCCCGCTCTGAGGTTGTAAAACCGGGAATGTCAGCATTGGTTGAATCCACCATAAACAAATCAACGCCAGATTCACCTAAAGCGGCAAAACGCGCTAGGTCAGTCGTGCGACCATCCAGAGGTAATTGATCCATCTTGAAATCACCAGTGTGTAGCACTAAGCCTGCTGGGGTTTTGATTGCAACCGCTAAGGCATCAGGAATTGAGTGATTTACAGCGATGAACTCTAATTCGAAATCTCCAACTTTTCTCTTTTGTCCTTCGCGGACCTCAATTGTTATAGGAGAAATTCGGTGTTCCTTAAGCTTTCCCTTCGAGAAAGCCAAAGTAAGAGCGGAGCCGATTACAGGAATGTTCTCCCGCTCCCGCAACAAATAACCAAGAGCGCTGATGTGATCTTCATGGCCATGAGTTAGAAATACCGCTTCGACATCATTTAATCTCTCACGTATATAAGAAAAGTCAGGCAGGATTAAATCAACACCAGGTTGATTCTCTTCCGGGAACAAAACACCACAATCCACTATGAGCAGCCGACCGGCATATTCAAAAACCGTCATATTGCGGCCTACTTCACCCAATCCCCCCAGCGCGACAATGCGGAGGGTTTGAGCTGGAAGTTTTGGAGGCAACCCGAGATCGGGGTGCGGATGATTCATTAGTTTACTTTCACGCCACCGGCGCGCAGATCCTCACGGAGTTGAGTGATTTGTGCGGAGGTTGCATCAACAAGTGGCAATCTAACCTTTCCGCCCGGTAACCCCATCAAATTCAATGCAGCTTTGGTGAGTATCGCACCTTGAGTGCGGAAGGTTCCGGTGTACACCGGCAATAATTTTTGATGTATTTCAAGTGAGCGGGCGGTATTTCCAGAAAACCAAGAATCTAAAAGTTCCCGTAAATCTCTGCCGACAGTATGGCCACAAACCGAAACAAATCCGACCGCACCAACAGAGAGCAGTGGAAGATTCAAAATGTCATCTCCAGAGTAAACCGGTATGCCAGATCTCTTAATTACCCATGAAGTAGAAGCCACATCACCTTTGGCATCCTTGAGCGCAACAATGTTGGGGTGTTCTGCTAATTGCACAATCGTGTCTGGCTCTATTTGTACCCCGGTTCTTCCCGGAATGTCATAGAGCATCACTGGAACATCAGTGGCATCTGCCATAGCTTTGAAATGTGCTGCGATTCCTGCCTGAGGTGGTTTGTTGTAATAAGGGGTAACAACGAGCAAACCATCTGCTCCAGCACCAGCGGCCATCTTGGCCTGTTCTACCGAGTGTGAAGTCTCGTTATTGCCAGCTCCTGCAACAATCTTTGCACGAGATCCGGCAACTTTTTTAACTACTTTGATGATTTCAACTTTCTCTTCATCACTTGTAGTTGGTGCTTCGCCAGTTGTGCCATTTAAAACAATGCCATCATGGCCCGATTGAATTAAATGCTCCGCTAACTTTTCGACGCCATCCCAATCAATTGAGAGATCATCTTTGAAAGGGGTCACCATCGCGGTGAGTAGACGCCCAAAAGGCGGGTGAATCGACATGGCGAAAGGTTACTCCTGTTAAGGGGCTACCCGTCCTGACTTCTCAAATGCCGCGTAGGTAAGTGGCATTAAGCGGGCAAAATGCTCCTCCATCTTTTCCGCCACCATCTCAATCTCCCTTTGTGGGTAGCTTGGAAAATGAGATCCCTCTCTGCTGGTGCGCAGGGATAAGAAGTTCATTAATGCACGAGCGTTCATCGTTACATACATTGATGAGTAAAGTGCAACAGGCAAAACGGCGCGAGCAACTTCACGCGCTACCCCGGCATCCAACATTTTCTTGTAATTTGCATATGCAACGGTGTAACTCTCCTTCATCGCTGCAACAGAGATTTGGAACTGCTCATCTGTTCCATCAACGAAAACATAATGTCCCGTTTTGCCGGTTTGGACCAATTTACGTTCTTTATTTGGGAGGTAAAACACTGGACTAAGTTCCCGATAACGTCCGCTTTCCTCATTATAAGAAGCGATGCGGTGGCGCATAAACTCACGGAATACAAATATCGGAGCGCTAACAAAAAATGTCATTGAGGTGTGCTCAAAAGGAGAACCATGTCTTTCTCGAGCCAAGTAATTAATCAAGCCAGCTGATCTCGCTGGATCAGAGTTAATTTCATCCAAGGAGTTCTCTCCGGCAGTTGAAACTCGTGCCGCCCAAATAACATCGGCATCATTCGCACTAGCTTTAACAAGTTCTACAGTTACATCGTCGCGGAAGACAATTTCAGGATGGTTTTGTTCGCTCACGTGCGTGACCTTATCTACTACCTGGCCCAGGGTCAGGAATTTCTAAGGCACAATTGGCGCGTGTCACTTAGCGGAGCACCCTTCGATAAGCGTGTGGTGTTGCGCGACTCACTGGCAGTGGCAATACCCGTCGGCACTTATGGAGCAGCTTTCGGCGCTGCGGCAATCGGTTCAGGATTTTCCGTACTACAAACCTGTCTGCTCTCACTCCTGCTTTTCTCCGGAGCCTCCCAATTCGCGGTAGTTGGAGTAATGGGCGCCGGTGGTTCGGCCCTAAGTGCAATTGCGACCGGCTCACTTCTTGGATTGCGTAATGGTCTCTATGGATTGCGCATGGCTCCGATTTTGTCTTTGACTGGCTTAAAAAAGATTATTGGTGCACAACTGACAATTGATGAATCAACTGGAGTTGCTCTCAATCAAGAAGATAAGGGGCAGGCAGCTAGCCGATATGGATTCTGGGCCACCGGTATTGGGGTTTATTTATTCTGGAATCTATTTACATTAATTGGTGCACTTGGTGCCAACAGTATTGGTAATCCATCAGCGTGGGGACTTGATGCGGCGGTGCCAGCTGCGTTTCTTGGTTTGGTTTGGCCCCGTTTAGTCGATACAAAAAGCAAGTTTGTCGGCGTTACAGCCGCCTTGTTGGCGTTGCTTTTAATTCCTATAGCACCAGCTGGGGTTCCGATCATTGCAACAGCTTTGCTCGCGATTGCATTTGGGTGGCGAAAGTAATGAGCACCTTATGGATTGCCACACTTGTAACAAGTTTGGTTTGTTTCATATTGAAATATATCGGCTACTCATTGCCGGAGTCACTTCTAAATAAGCCAAAGGTGCAGCGAATTAACTCTCTAATTCCAATCGCATTATTAAGCGCTTTGGTAGCGGTACAAAGCTTTGGTGCAGAGGACTCAGTAGTGATTGATCATCGCTTGGCTGGCGTTGCTGCCGCGGCTGTGGCCCTGAGATTCGGTGCCAACTTTCCTACGATGATGCTTTTGGCGGCAGTAGTCTCCGCGGTCATATATCGTCTTTAGACCTACAAAACGTTAGAGAAATCCAATCCTCTCTGGCTATCCTTATTAGGTGAGCCACGAAGGTATTTCCGAATCACAGGCTCGATCAATCCTGGCGCGCGAAGGTGAGAATCTAATTCCCTCTGAAGCGCCAAAAACATTAGCTAAGCAAATTCTCGTCATTCTCAGCGAGCCCATGTTGATTCTTCTTATTGCGGCGGGTGTGATTAATTTTCTTCTTGCTGAAGTGTTAGACGCTTTGATGTTGATGGTCACAGTCTTTATCGTGCTAGGAATTTCAATTTATCAATCCAGCCGATCCGAAAAAGCCCTACAGGCGCTAAAGGAGTTATCGGCGCCAACTGTAAAAGTGATCCGGGATGGTGCGGAGAAAAGGATTTCCAGTAAGGCGCTAGTGGTTGGTGATTTAATGTTGCTTTCTGAAGGTGACCGAGTTTGTGCTGATGCAGTAATTATTTCATCAATTTCGTTAGCTGCTGATGAATCAACAGTGACGGGAGAATCTATCCCAGTTGATAAAAATGAAGGTGAATCGCTGCTGTCGGGAACCTTGATTACGCGTGGTCACGGAACTGCAGAGGTGAGTGCAACAGGTGTTAAATCTCAGCTGGGAGCTATAGGTAAATCCCTTCAGGAAATAACTACCAGTCGATCTCGATTGCAGAGAGATGTCGATCAGTTGGTGCGGGTAATTGGTGTGCTGGGCATAATTACCGTTATTTCAGTGGTAACTATCTATGGCAGTACACGAAACAACTGGCTCGAGGGTGGCTTGGCAGGTATCGCAGCTGCGATGGCATTGATACCTGAGGAGTTTCCGGTAATTCTCACCTTGTTTATGGCGATTGGCGCCTGGCGCATTTCCAAGGAGAAGGTAATAACCCGCCAACCCTCCTCTATTGAATCTCTAGGTTCAATCTCAGTGCTTTGCGTCGATAAAACTGGAACTATCACCGAGAATCACATGACGGTAAAGGAGATTTCCAGCTTAAACAGTCGCTCGGTTCTAACAACCAATTTGGATCCAAGCTCGCTTTCCGCGGATCTAATCGAACTAATTGAGATTGCGGCACTTGCCTGCCCAATCAGGGGTTATGACCCTATGGATATTGCTTTTCTTGAGCTTTCACAGAGGTTTAAGTTTTCAAACGAAGCAGATTCTTTAATGGAGTTTCCTGTTGAGAAATCGCGTTTGGCCTACATTCATATTTGGAAACAAGTAACCCAAATTACTTACGCTGCCAAGGGTGCTCCGGAAACCATCATAAAACTCTGCCAATTAGATGTATCAAAGGCAAAAGAAATCACTGCTACGGTCCATGAGGCTGCTGGAAAGGGATTTCGAGTCATCGCTGTAGCAAAACATGTTGCTTCAACCACCTCAGAAATTTCAACTAACTTTGAAAGTTTGAAGTTTGAGTACTTAGGCTTGGCATTGCTTCAGGATCCAATAAGAGCCGGTGTTAAAGAATCAGTTGCTGAGTGTCGAACTGCTGGTATTAAGACCATAATGATCACAGGCGATCATCCAAATACCGCAGCTGCAATCGCTCATGAAATCGGCTTGGATGGTTTACATCTAATAGTTACTGGTGATCAACTAGATTCAATGGATGATCGAGAGCTAGCAACACAAATTGCAGAAGTTTCCGTATTTGCTCGCGTCAAGCCGGAGCACAAGTTACGCATTGTTAGAGCCTTGCAGGCATCGGACCATGTTGTCGGCATGACTGGCGATGGTGTAAATGATGCCCCGGCTCTTAGGGCGGCTGACATCGGAATTGCAATGGGTGGACGTGGAACTGATGTCGCTCGTGAAGCAGCCGCATTGATAATTACGGATGACAATTACAACTCGATTGTGCGGGGCATTAAACGAGGTCGCGCAACCTATGCCAATCTACAAAAAGCTATGTCCTATGTCATCGCCATTCATATTCCGATCTTTGGACTGGCGCTGTTGCCGATTTTTTCCACTAATTGGCCGCTTATATTGCTTCCAGGATTAGTAGCCTTTCATGAGGTAATAATTGATCCGGCTTGTTCAGTAGTTTTCGAAGAGGAAAGCCCAGATCCAAAGATTATGGAGGAACAGCCACGCAAACCCGATAGTAGACTCTTTTCAAGGCGCGAGATTTGGCTGGCAGCCACTCAAGGTTTCTCTACCTTTCTGGCACTTCTCTCTCTTTTTCTCTACCTCAATGCTTCTGGACGTTCGGAACAAGAGGTCAGATCCATGATATTTGGAGCCTTGATGATCTCCAATATCTTCTTGATTCTGACCAATCGTTCGCGAAGTCTGACGATTCTGCAGACATTTAAGAACCGAAATAACCGTGCCGTTCCTTGGATATTGGCTCTAGCGCTAGGAATTTTGTTCTCACTAATTCTGATTCCACCATTGCGGACTCTCTTCGATCTGGGAGCAATTGCTTTTACTGATTGGCTAGTTATGTTTATCGTTAGCGTTCCAGGAGTACTTTGGTATGAAATATTCAAGATGACAAGAGTCAAAAGCGTGGCAAGTCTTTAACAGGTCTTTTCTCATCCGCTAAAAACCTTTTCTTTAGCATTGTGAGCGAATGCAATCTCATGCATTTTACAAAATAAGAAAGGTTACAAATGAAGAGTTTAATCTTCAAAACCGCTCAAGTTACGATTTTGACGGTGGTTTTATCGGCAGGATCAGCTTTGGCAGCTCCTAAGCCAAAAAATAAATCAACTAGTCCAGTTGTAGTGACAGTAGTACATGCAATTCCAGTTGGATTTGGAGCGGATAAGGTGGATGTTTACGCGAATGGCGCGCTCCTGCTCAATGATGCCATTCCTGGTGCGATGAAGAGTTTCAACATCGAACCTGGAACACAACAAATTGCAATCTATGCAGATGGCGTTACCCCAACCTCAGATACCGCCTCGGTGCTTTCATTCCGGCCGGTTTACCTTGCTAACGGTATAAATGTCTCATTTGTTGCACATTTAGACTCAACTGGGAAAGCAACCCTCAGCCTGTTCAAAAACATGAATACTGAGCCTGGTAAAAAGAGATCCTGGCTCACGGTGAGACATGTGGCAGCGGCTCCAGCAGTAGATATAGTCACCGATTCTGTAACGCTTTTCCGTTCGCTAGCCAATGGATACGAACGTAAGACTTCACTTCGATACGGAATCTACCCAGCTGAAGTGCGTTTGGCTGGAACGGCTACTGTTGCAATCCCAAAGGCAAATATCACCATAAAGGACAATGTCAATATGGTTGTCTATGCATGGGGATCAGCCAGCAAGGGCAATCTTGGATACTTAATTCAAGAGGTTGCTACAAGGTAGAGTCACTACCCAACAAACCAGGGTTTACTCTGTCGATCATGCCAGGTAGCAAGTTTGCGATAATTCTTCTCAAACCACTGCCTGGCATTCATCGAGATTTGTTGATCGCTCATAGCAGATAGATTTAAATCCAAACTCTCTAAGATCCGCTTTGGAAACTCTGGATGGTGTTTCTCCAAGTAGGCATAAAACTTTTCAGCTGAGGAACCCTTTCCAGTTCCATGCCCAATCAGCAATACCGCATCTGATTCACTCACCGCGGTATAAATCGCTTCATAGAACTCTGGATAGTAATGATCAGTGTCATGACCACGGTGAAACTGTCCGGTTCGTTTGTGTCGATGATCAACCTCGACTGGCGCCTGGATTACCTCCGGTAAATCTTTGGGGGCAATCCCATGGCGCCAGATCTTGGATTCATCGCGGTACATCGCCACTACGGCGAGCCTCTCTGGGTTCGATACCGCTGGTTTCATCTTTAGATTGTGGTTCCGTACTTAATGTTGGAGCCATCAAGTTGGAGACGTAGTCGGCTGCCTTTGAGAAGCGATTTAGGTGCCTCAAATAAGGCATCTCCTCTCTCATCCAAAGTTAAAGTAGCCAGGGTCTGATAAATCAACTTGCCACGACTATAGCTACGGAGTTGCAAATCAACCTTGTTGTTTGCGTATCCTGCTGGCAGATTAACTATCACGCTGTACTTATCGGAATAAGCCTTGTAAATCAGCCAGTTTCGATTGGAATTGGAGTTTAGCGCTGACACACTTGAATCCTTCACAGAAATCATCAAAGTATTTGAAAGTGCGCTTAGGAAGCGGATTGTGCCTTCCTTCGCGACTTGAATAAGACAGTCTCCAGCGGCTAATCCAGTTACCGTTCCTATAGAGCTAACGGAACAGACTCCGGAGTTGATGCTATTAAATGATGTCTCGCCAATTCCAGAGCCGCCCTTTATCCGAAGCTTGGTGCTCTGGCCAACATAGATGCTCTTTGTAAAGTGTGTAAGAAGCAGCTTGGTTTGTGGTTGAGCAAATATGAATGAGGATAGCGATCTGGTGAAAATAGAGTAGGTGCCATCGCTATTTACGTAATATCCGTTTTGTAAACCTGCCACCAAACCGGGTGATTGAAGTCGAGTTAGCGTGTTTACTCGCAAACCTGACTCAATCAAGGATGGAGCGCCACCAATGAATGGGGTCCAATAGCGAATCTCCATCACCTTATTCAGATCAGTAATGAATTGATTGCTTGAGAGCAATCTCATGGTGATGTCCAAATCGATGATGCCTTGTGAAACCTCAGCTGGAGTGGTCAACGGTTGAACTGAAAGTTCTGCCGCAGAATCTGTTGTGCCTGCAGGAACGGTGATCGAAACCAAAACACTTCCCGTCAATGAAGGAACGTTGAAATTAAATATCTGGTCCTGGTTGCCAAAGTAGGCAAAACTGGTTGGAGCAGTTGGATAAACAACAGTCGTCGTAGTTGTAGTGGTTGTTGAACCCGAGCTACCGCCAGTTGCTCCCGTGCCACCAGATGATCCAGCGTCTCCAGTTGACTGCCCACCACCTGAGTCAGAGGTCTGAGTTGGAGTTGGAGTTGGAGTTGGAGTTGGAGTTGGAGTTGGAGTGGGTGTTGGAGTGGGTGTTGGAGTGGGTGTTGGGGTGGGTGTTGGAGTTGGAGTAGGTGTTGGAGTAGGTGTTGGAG
>JBEAXZ010000005.1:0-17137 GCA_041159565.1 Actinomycetota bacterium
GGATGTTGGGCGAGGAACTTTCTCTAACCGCCATGCGGTAATCAGAGATCATGAAGATGGCAGTGAGTGGATTCCACTGCGCGCACTTCTTGATAATGAAAACCAGTTCTTTGTAGTTGATTCACTCCTTTCGGAGTATGCGGCAATGGGCTTTGAATATGGGTATTCAGTTGAGCGGGAAAATGCTTTAGTACTTTGGGAAGCGCAGTTTGGTGACTTCGCCAATGGTGCGCAGACCATCATTGATGAGTTCATCTCATCATCATTGCAAAAATGGGGAGAGCGTTCCTCTGTTGTGTTGCTTTTGCCTCATGGTTACGAAGGGCAAGGTCCAGATCATTCATCTGGTCGCATTGAAAGATTCCTGACTTTATGTGCTGAAAACAATATGACGGTTGCACAGCCTTCATCTCCTGCCTCCTATTTCCACTTGTTACGTTGGCATGTAATGAATCCAGCCCGTAGACCGCTTGTTGTTTTTGAACCTAAATCCATGTTGCGTTTGAAGGCTGCGGCCTCAAAACTCACTGACTTTACCTCTGGAACATTCCGTCCGTTGATTGCAGATGAGACAGTTACCAACGCTAGCAAGTTAATTCTTTGCAGTGGCAAAATTTATTGGGAGCTAGTTGCAGAGCGTGCAAAATCCGGAGACAACTCAGTTGCCATCGCTCGAGTAGAGCAGTTGTATCCGCTTCCAGTTAATGAAATTGTGGCTGAGATAAACAAACATCCAAATGCACAAGTCATCTGGGTACAAGATGAACCATCGAATCAAGGTCCATGGCCATTTGTTTCGGCAAACCTTGCCGAGCATTTGAATGGACGCGAGCTTCGTCGAATTTCACGACGTGCAGCAGCCAGCCCAGCCACCGGCAGTATTTATGTTCACGAAGAAGAGCAGAAAGCTCTTATCGCTGAAGTTTTTGCCCGCTAGATTTTTTTAATCTAAATAAAACTTTGGCCCGCACTTCGTGTGCCTTTATGTAGCCCCACTTGCGAGAGTCATTCATGAGCTCTTGCATCTCGCTTTGCCGATTATCACCTTCAACCCAGTACAAGCCATTGTGAGATTTTTGAACCCGTTTAATTAGGAAAACACCAGGCATCTCATCTCTTTCAATTACGACAACCGTTCTCAAAGCAATATCTAGAGTCGGCTGTGAATACCACCTCACTAAAAGCACATCCCTGTCGCTGAAGGTGGGGTCCATCGAAGAGCCGGAAACCTGCACCCGCTTCAACCCCAACCTTAAGAAGCCAAACCGCGACATGGCAGGTAGTCTTGCACTTAACAGCAATAAATATGAAGTGAGGAAATCAATGCTTACAGTTCACGCACATTGCGATCTACCTTGCGGTGTTTACGATCCAGCTCAAGCCAAAATTGAGGCTCAATCAGTAAAGGCCTGCATGGAAAAGTACGCAGCTTCATCTGATCCAGATTTCAAGGCCCGTGCGGTTTCTATCAAGGAAGCGCGTTCCAATATGGTTAAGGAACATCTCTGGGTTTTATGGACTGATTACTTCAAGCCAAATCATTTTGAGGCTTACCCACAACTTCACGGCTTATTCAATGAAGCTACCAAGCTAGCTGGCGCAGCTGGAACAAAGGGCACAGTTGATGTTGCAGTTGCCGATAAGTTAATTGGCAAGATTGATGAGATTGCCGAGATTTTCTGGGCAACTAAGAAGTAGAACTACTGCCCCTCTTGTTGTGACATGAGGGCGAGCGCGGCGGTCCGTGCCAGGAAAGAAACTCTTTCCACCAGGTTGCGACGCATCAGAGATGCAGCAACTAGGCGCGGGCCGTCATGTATTTCGCACAAAAATGTTAACTCATTATCTTCAAATGCCACGCAGGTTGCCGAGCCTTGTATCTCAGTTCCAATTCCTACTGCTTGATGGAGTTGTAGTTTTAATTCAATAAGTGTGGTGGATTCGCCATTATCTAGAAACTCGGCAATCGCTGAGTTGCAGGCGCTTTCCATTAAAGTTATGAGAAAACTATTAGAGAGAATTGGCATATCACCGCTGCCGTGGGCCAAAGAGGTATCGCCGGGGCGCACCACCATCTGCGATATGCCGACCGCACCAACTACCGATTCACTTTGCATCAGTAAATAACCTAGCAGGAGTGGCTCAACTAAAAGGGAAAATCCCTTCTAATTTCATGGGAAGTTTCAATCTCGATCTGGGTTTCACCATCAATTGTTATCTCGGTGCGACGGTATTGAGTGATGATTTCAGTTTGGGTGTATCCGGATAGCTCCTGAAGTTGTAGTTCGTAGAGCTGATGAGCGATGCGCTCCTGCAAAGTGGAGGGAGCGGTTTCACAGCAGGAGCGGGTTAACAACTCACGAACCAGATTGAGAGCTTTTCTCTCTAATTCAAGTTGGCTACGACATGATGCACAATCTTGTAGATGGAAAGCCATTTGATTGAAAATGGCACTGTCCTCAATCTCATTGTCAATAAAAAGAATTAGGGAGTCCTGGCAGGCGGCACAGTTAATCTGGCTCACTTTGCTCCCCCTTTCACATATCCCCGCTCGCGCGCATAGTCGGTCAACTTTTCGCGAAGTTGTTTGCGGCCACGATGCAAACGGGACATAACAGTTCCGGCTGGTACTCCAACTATCTCTGCAATCTCTTTGTATGCAAAACCTTCAACATCAGCTAAATAGACCACCATACGGAACTCTTCTGGAATTTCCGCTAAAGCTTTTTTGATATCGCTATCAGGCAAGTTTTCCAGGACTACATCTTCGGTTGATTTACCTTGGTCACTGGTGTGAGAGGAGGCTTCTGCAATCTGCCAATCCTCTAGCTCAGCATCTGAGGTCTGTGGTCGACGTTGATCTTTGCGATATGTATTGATAAATGTTGTGGTTAGAACTCGATAGAGCCAAGCCTTGAGATTTGTTCCCGGTTCAAATTGATGAAATGAGGTGTAAGCCTTTGCGTATGTATCTTGCACCAAATCCTGTGCATCTTCTGGATTCTTTGTGTATCTCAAAGCCGCTGCATAAAGCTGATTCATGTATTGCAGCGCATCTCTTTCAAAACGTTTAGTGCGCTCTGCGGCTGTCTCTTTTTCGCGATCGATACGGACCAACTCTCCAGCGCTGCTGGAGTCGGGTGTTGAGATCTCGGTTGGCATTGATTCCAAGGTTATCGCCACACCCCTCTAACCCGCACCTTGATTGGATTATTCCCTCTAAAAGAGAGTCTCCGGCTGCGTCTCGATTGGCGCAATTAGCTCGGCTCCATTGTTACGGATGGAGTTAACCAAATCGGCAACTGGCCAGAACCGCAGATTGGCATCAGGCTGTGGAACTTGCATTAAAGCGCGTACCTTTTCAATATCTTGTAACCCGGGATCCATCCATGCATCCCATCTATCTCGCGGTAAAAATAACGGCATGCGATTATGAACGGTTGCTATTTCATTCACCGCATCACGGGTAATAATTGCAACACTTTCTTTCTCTTCACCTGTTGGAGAAATCCATTTTTCATAGATTCCAGAAAATGCCAACAACTTGCCCTCTTGGTGAGAAATGTAAACAGGTTGCTTGGTCTTGTACTTTCCTAATTCGGTGGCCCATTCAAAATAACCACTGGCAGGAATAAGACATCTATTCCTTCTAAAGGCGTGACGAAATGTTGGTTTCTCATGAACTGTCTCTGATCTGGCGTTGATCGCTTGCGATTGACTGCGCAAAGCTTCAGAAAGATTCTTGCTCCACGGTGCAATAATTCCCCAATACGCAATTTCAATCTTTTCGTTCTTGATGATGTAGATATCTTGTGTAGGTTTGATATTCCAATCCACCGGAAGCGTGCGCTCTGGCATCGCTTTAGTAGAAAACTCCTCAGCGATATCTGTCAGCATCGCTGAGAGCGCAAATCGACCGCACATGCTCCTAATCTATGTCCTAGACTTAACCATATGTCGCAGGAACTATGGAGCGCTCCTTTTCGGGGCAGTCAGCCCGTTTATGCGACCATCTCTATTCCGGGATCAAAATCTGTCACTAACCGAGCGCTGATTCTCAGTGCGTTGGCAAAGACACCCTCACGCTTAATAAAACCTTTGCGTTCACGGGATACCGAGTTAATGATGAGAGGGCTGCAAGCACTTGGCGTCGAAATCCAAGAAGCTAAAAACTCCGATGGAGATGAAGTTTGGAGTATCAATCCAGTGCAACAACTTTATGGCCCAGCCTCCATTGATGTTGGAAACGCCGGCACAGTTATGCGCTTCCTGCCTCCTTTGGCGGCACTTGCCAAAGGGCTAATAAATTTCGATGGAGATCCACGTTCTTATGAAAGACCTTTAGGCCCCGTCATAAATGCCCTGGAGAAATTAGGCGTCTTAATCGATCACAAAAATCGTTTTGCCTTGCCGCTAACAATCAATGGATCAGGTTCGATTAATGGTGGAGTAATTGAGATTGATGCATCAGCCTCAAGTCAATTTGTCTCTGCATTGATGTTAGTCGCACCGGCAATGCGAGATGGTTTAACAATTAAACATTTGGGCGGAAATCTTCCCTCTCAACCGCACATAGATATGACCGTTGCGATGTTGCGACAATTCGGTGCTGAGGTTGATGACTCTGTGCCTTCACAATGGAGTGTCAAGCCCGGCGAATTAAAGGGTCAGGATTTAGTTATTGAACCTGATCTATCAAATGCTGCGCCATTTATGTCTGTTGCAATGGTTTGTGGTGGTTCGGTAACAATTAGAGATTGGCCCAAATCAACGACTCAACCCGGTGATCAACTCCGCGAGATCTTTGCCCGTATGGGAGCAGCGATTTCATTTACAGATGCGGGATTGACCATTACTGGTGGCGAAAATATTTCTGGTATCGATATAGATCTTCATGATGTCGGCGAATTAACCCCCTCAATTGCAGCCGTCGCAGCGCTGGCACAATCTCCATCTTCTTTGCGGGGAATTGGCCATTTAAGACTTCACGAAACTGATCGACTAGTTGCCTTGCGAACTGAGATAAATAACCTCGGTGGTTCGGTTACTGAAGAGGAAACCGCCCTACACATCCAACCCAAGCCACTTCATGGCGGGGTGTTTCATACCTATGAAGATCATCGCCTAGCCACTGCGGGAGCGGTTATCGGTCTTGCTGTAGAAGGTGTTTTAGTAGAAAACATTGTAACTACGAGAAAAACCCTGCCTGATTTTCCTGGGCTTTGGAGCAACCTACTAAATGACTAGAAGGCGCCTCGATGAAAGCGATGTGCGAATTCGGCCCGCTAGATCAACTAGACCGCGTAGTAAAGATAGGCCCAGCCACCAAGACTCAGTTGCCGCCAAGGTTCTAACTGTGGATCGCGGCCGCACACTATGTCGCCTGGATTCAGGTGTACTAGTTAGCGCGATGAAGGCCCGCGAATTAGGAAAAAACTCGGTTGTAGTTGGGGATGTAGTAAATCTTGTTGGTGATGTATCAGGAAAAGCTGGTTCCTTGGCTCGAATTGTCATGGTTCAACCTCGCCGCAATTCACTCTCCCGCACCATTGATGATGCCGGCGCTTTCGAAAAAACCATTGCCGCCAATGTTGACCAGATGTTGATTGTTGCCGCCTGTGCTAATCCTGAGCCGCGTCATGGATTTATCGATCGCTGTCTCGCAGTTGCATATGACCAAGGAATCTCTCCCATAATTGTTATGACAAAAAGAGATTTAGCTGATCCAAGTGAATTTCTCCAAAGTTATGATGCGTTAGAAGTTAAGAGTTTTTCGGTGCAACGTGACGGTGATTTAAGCGCCCTACTATCCGTGCTCTCTCGAAAAGATTCAGTCTTGATCGGACATTCAGGTGTTGGCAAATCTACTTTGGTTAATGCCTTAACAGGTATAAATGTGAGAGCTACTGGAGATGTTAATGATGCAACTGGACGTGGACGTCACACTTCTTCTAGCGCTATTGCATTAGACATTCCAAGTGATTCAGGAACCATAATCGACACCCCTGGTGTGCGCTCTTTCGGCTTGGAACATATCGATCGTTCCAGGGTAATTAGCTCTTTTTCCGAACTAGCTGAGGCGATTTCGGGTTGCCCAAAAAACTGCTCTCACGATGAGGAGAAATGTGGCTTAAATGACTATGTTTCGCAGCACCCTGAATCGCAACAACGTGTTCTCGGGCTTCGCCGCCTCCTCAATACAACTTCGCAACCGATAACCTAAGCACCTTATGAGTTACCCGGGTGATTTGTTCAGCGATGTTGAACTACTAAAGCAACTTGCAGATTTAAGTGATTCAATATCCATGGATCGCTTTCATGCTCAAGATTTAGTAATTGAGACAAAACCCGATACCACTCCAGTCACTGATGCGGATAGAGCAGTCGAAAAAGCAATTAGAGATTTGCTCGCTAAGGAGCGCCCTGCGGATTTAATCGTGGGTGAGGAGTTTGGCTCGCCAGATGACATTAAGCCTGGTTCTCGCTATTGGGTTCTCGATCCTATCGATGGAACTAAAAACTTCTTGCGGGGAGTTCCTATTTGGGCAACCCTTATTGGTTTAGTAAACAGAGATGAAAATGGCATAGACAAAGTTATTGCTGGAATGGTGAGCTCCCCCGCCTTGTTTCGTCGTTGGTATGCGGCCTTAGGTTTCGGAGCTTTCACTGAGGTAAATGGTGGACCATCTACACAGATTTCTGTATCGCAGGTAAAAACTCTCTCCGATGCTTCAATCTCTTTCTCAGATCTATTTGGCTGGGGAGATCGCAAAGGTTCTTACTTAAATTTTATGGAAAAGGTTTGGCGAGTACGAGGTATTGGTGACTTTTGGTCTCACATGTTGGTGGCTGAAGGAGCGGTTGATATCGCCGCAGAACCAACTTTGGCTTTGTGGGATATGGCTGCGGTGGCAATAGTCGTAACCGAAGCTGGTGGCCGTTTCTCAGATCTAGAGAATAACGCCGGGCCTTTTGGAAAGAGCGGGGTTTCAACAAATGGCTATCTGCATGATCAATTCCTTGGAGCCTTGAAATCGTGAGTAAAGAAGAGTCTTTAGAACAGATTGATTTAAATATCTCGGGCATGACCTGCTCTTCTTGTGTAGCAACTGTAGAGAAATCATTGAATAAGGTGCCGGGAGCCAAGGCCACCGTCAATTTAGCTACTGAAACCGCTCATATTTTGGTCCCCGAGGGCACCTCTCCCAAGAGTTTGATTGAAGCGGTCACCAAAGCTGGATACACCGCAAAGGTACGCACAGATGAAACTGAGAGTTTCTCTAGGTCAAGAGGCATGGGAATAAGAGTCTTGATATCTGCAATGCTAACTATTCCTGTTGTGGTGCTCTCGATGTGGCACTCGGTACATTTCAAAGTTGATGATTTCATTCTTGAACAACTGCGCAATCTAAATATTCCAGAGCCGCTTTACTCTGCAACTGGATGGTTGGTAATTGGTTTAACCGCACCGGTCGTATTAATTATTGCCTGGCCAATACATCGAGCAGCTCTACGAAACATAACTCATCCGACTATGGATAACTTGATTTCACTTGGTGCGCTAAGTGCTTTCGGTTGGTCAATTTACGCTAACTCAACAGGTGCTGGAGATATCTATGCAGAGGTTGCTGCCTCAGTTGTAACTTTCATTGTTTTGGGTCGCTATCTCGAATCCAGAGCAAAGAAGAAAGCAGGATCTGCTCTGGCGCATTTACTTTCCTTAAATCCTAAAGAGGTCACTATTTTACGTAGTGGTGAAGAGATAAAGGCTCCAATCGCAAACCTGCAAATTGGAGATCGCTGCATTGTGCGTCCCGGAGATCGAATTCCAACTGATGGAGTAATCATTGAGGGCGTAAGTGCGGTTGATAACTCGCTACTAACCGGCGAATCACTGCCGGTTGATGTACACCCTGGTTCTAATGTAATTGCAGGAGCAATCAACACCTCTGGACGATTGGTTATTGAAGCTCGTCGAATTGGCAATGACACAGAGCTGGCCCGCATCACCAAAATGGTTCTTACCGCGCAGGGAGAAAAGGCTCCGATTCAAAAACTAGTTGATCGAATAAGCAGTGTTTTCGTCCCCATTGTTATTGCTTTATCCATAGCCACCTACGCTGCTTGGTATTTCTTAGATAACCCAGTTCAAGATGCGGTCCGTGCAGCGGTTGCGGTGCTAGTCATTGCCTGTCCCTGCGCTCTGGGACTAGCCACCCCGGTTGCATTGCTGGTTGCAACCGGTAAAGGAGCTTCCCAAGGAATTGTTTTGCGCAAAACCTCCTCTCTAGAGATCGCTCCCAAAATAACTACAGTGGTCTTAGATAAAACCGGAACCTTAACTACCGGAGTCATGAAGGTTCAGAACATCACAATTCCTGATTTAGGAAAGAACTCTCCTGGTATTACTCAGCATGATCTAATGATGGCGGTTCATTCGCTTGAGAATGAAAGTTCACATCCAATTGCAGGTGCAATCACACGCTATTTATCTGATCAGGGAGTTGGAAGAAAAAATATTTCGGAGTTTGTAGATTCACCTGGTCAAGGGGTTGCGGCTCGTGTCAGCTTTGGAGAAAGCTCCTTGCCGGTTTTGATAGGAACTCCAGAATCAATTCGCCGCGCCACGGTCACGCTGCACCCAGAGATTGAATCCGCCATTGCAGCGGCGAGGTTGCGTGGTAACTCGATTGCGGTTGTTGCAGTGGATGGAGTTGCGGTTGCGGTTTTTGAAGTCGGCGACAGTTTACGTACCGAT
The DNA here is from genome assembly GCA_041159565.1 of Actinomycetota bacterium. Taxonomy (GTDB): domain Bacteria; phylum Actinomycetota; class Actinomycetes; order Nanopelagicales; family Nanopelagicaceae; genus MAG-120802. Next base: position 8,759 of record JBEAXZ010000005.1, read on the forward strand.
TCAGCTGCAACCATCAAATCGTTCCAAGATCGCAAAATCCAGATCTGGCTAATAACCGGCGACAATGAAGCGGCTGCTCATCAGATAGCTCTCGAAGTTGGCATCCCAACCAAAAATGTTATTGCACTTGCCAGCCCAGAGCGAAAGATTGCAAAGATTAAAGAGTTGCGTGCTAGCGGAGAAAAAGTACTGATGATTGGCGATGGCATCAATGATGCAGCAGCGATTGCAGAGGCCGATCTAAGCATGGCGCTGGGTACGGGTACTGACACCGCTATCGCTAGTGCTGATATCACTTTGCTACGTAATACTCTCGGAACCGCTATTTCAGCCATGAATCTTGCCAAAAATACCCTGAGAATTATCAGAGGAAATCTGGGTTGGGCCTTTATTTATAACGTTATTGGCATTCCAATTGCTGTATTGGGGTTGCTAAACCCAATGTATGCCGGCGGCGCGATGGCGGCCTCAAGTTTGTTCGTGGTTTTAAATTCGCTTAGGCTGAACCGCACCACTACGCTCGCCGCGTGAATGTAACTACTGAACTTTGGTTAATAACCGTCGGATTGATTCTAGGTCTATTACTTTTTGACCTCCTAACCTCTACCCGCAAGGCACATGATGTTTCCTTTAAAGAGGCTAGCTTTTGGTCCATCTTCTACATAGCGGTAGCAATCATCTTCGGAGCTTGGGTATGGAGTGAGTTCGGCGATCAATTTGGAAAAGAGTATTTCGCAGCATACATAGTTGAGAAATCACTATCTATGGACAACCTCTTCGTCTTCTTGATTATTCTTACCAACTTTGCGGTTCCATCGATTTACCACCAGAGGGTATTGATGGTTGGAATTGTCCTGGCTTTGATTATGCGTGCCATCTTTATCGCCCTTGGTGCCGCAGCACTTGAGGCTTTCTCCTTTACCTTTGTCATATTCGGTGCGATTTTGCTTTGGACCGGCATCAAACTATTCCAGCACTGGGATGAGGACCCCGATCCGGTAAACAACCCAATAGTTAAATTTGCTCAAAAGAGAATCCCGTTCACCAACGAGTATCACGGTGGAAAGATTTTCATTCGTGAAAATGGCAAGCGCGTCGCTACCCCATTGCTACTCGTAATGTTGGCAATCGGTGCCACCGATCTTCTTTTCGCTTTGGATTCAATCCCTGCAACCTTTGGTGTGACTCAGGAGCCTTTCTTGGTTTTCGCTGCTAACGCCTTTGCTCTACTTGGATTAAGAGCTTTGTATTTCTTGATTAAGAACCTGGTAAACAAGCTCATCTACCTATCGATGGGACTTTCCTTTATCTTGATCTTTATCGGCATCAAACTCTTCTTGGTTTGGGGTTATGAGACCTTTGATAACGTGCCAAAGATTTCGACCAACTGGTCATTAATAGTTATCGCCAGCATCTTGCTAATCTCCACAGTCGCCAGCTTGATTAAATCCAAGAAGGATCCGACCGCAAAGGCCCATGCTGGACGTATGTCAGATCCGAAAAAGGAGAAAAAGCAGTAAGGGTAAATAGTTAAATAAAAAAGCGCCTAGATTTTCTAGGCGCTTTTTCTTTGGACTAGTAGCGGGGGCAGGATTTGAACCTACGACCTCTGGGTTATGAGCCCAGCGAGCTACCGAGCTGCTCCACCCCGCGTCGGATGTCCTAATCGTAGAGGCGTAATGCGATTACACCAAAACGAGTATTAACGTCCTTGCGCAGCAACCGCTGCTTGGATGGCAGCCTTCAAGCGATCCTGTGCTTTCCCGTAAGCAGTAAAGTCACCTTTCGCTAGAGCAGCTTGCGCATCGGCCAGGGCCTGTTGAGCACTTGCTAGCGCATTTGCGAGATCGGAGTTGGAGCCGGTCGATGTACCGGTACCACCTGTTGAAGGGGTTACAGTCGTAGTTCCGGAGTTACCACCGAATACTTGATCCAATGCACCTTTAAGGGTGTCATCAAATCCAATCTTCTCTCCAAATGAAACCAAAACCTTCTGCAGCAATGGATAGGCAGCGGTGTTAGCGGTTGCGCGAACATAAACCGGTTGTACATAAAGCAATCCACCACCGACTGGAAGAGTTAACAAGTTTCCGAGCACTACATCAGATCCACCTTGACGCAGCAAGGACAGTGAAAGCGCAACTGTTGGATTAGCTTCAAAGTTTGAAGCTACCTGCGAAGGACCGGCAACGTTAGTGGAACGTTGCAGCTGTAGAACAGTGAACTTTCCATAATCTGGACCTGGATCAGAGTTGACCACTGCAAATGCAGAGAGGTTTTCTCGACCACCCCTAGGTACAAATGGTGTTGTTAATGAGAATGATGCCTTCTTCTCACCTGGCAACTGCAAGGTGTAGTAATAAGGCGGCTGTGCTCCTGCATTGGCACCGAGTGTTGATGGATCACGAGGTACGCGCCAGAAATCCTGTCCACCATAAAACGCGTTGGCGTTCTTCACATGGTAGAGCGAGAGCACATCTCGTTGTACTCGGAATAAATCCTCTGGATAACGTACATGTGAGACCAAAGCCTCAGACATCTCAGATTTCTTCTTTACAACGCCTGGGAACGCCTTCATCCAAGAGGCTAGAACAGGATCTTTTTCATCCCATGCATAAAGCGTCACTGTTCCGTCGTAGGCATCAACTGTGGCCTTAACTGAGTTACGGATGTAGTTAATGGTCGAGTTAGGAACTGCAGTCAAAGGATTTGTGTTGATATTAAGCGCATCAGTAGTTGCACCGGAAACATCAACGGTACGGGAGTATGGATAACCAGAGCTAGTTGTATAACCATCGATAATCCAAACCACTCTTCCATCAACGATTGATGGGTATGGATCGCCATCTAGTTTCAACCAAGGAGCAACCTTTGCAACACGTTCACGTGGAACGCGATCAAAGATAATCTTGGATTCTGCGTTGATCAGATTAGAGAGCAGGATGCGCTGCTCTTGGTATTTAATTGCAAACAGCAAGCGAGAGAAGATAGATCCCATCGGAACTCCACCCTTGCCGGTATAGGTGTAGTTCTTTTGTCCATTTGCAGATGCATCATCTGGGTAATCAAACTCAACCGCTTCACCATCGGTAGTTCCGCCAATGATTGAGTACTCAGGGTTGTTCTCACCAAAGTAAATACGGGGCTGGAAATCACCAAGTTCGCCTTTTGGTGGAATATCTCCAACTGTAAAGATCGGCTTTCCATCTACATCTTGGGTATTTCCATATGCTCCAACAAAACCGAAGCCATGTGTGTACACAAGGTGGTCATTAATCCAGTTACGGTTTGGATTTCCATCGATGTTAATTTCGCGAACCGCAACCACCATGTCACGAGTCTTGCCATCAACGGTGTAACGATCAATATCTAAAGACTCATTGAAGGTGTAATAAGGCTTGATTTGTTGTAGTTGTCTAAAGGTCGCGGACAAAACATTTGGATCCATTAGGCGAATATTGGAGATGGTGGCCACATCCTTAGATAACTGGCCAGCGGAGGTATCAACAACAGCTGAGTAATCAACTACCTCAACTTGATCTAACCCATATGCAGCACGAGTATTTTCAATGTTGCGTTGGATAAATGGTGCTTCCTTTGAGGATTCGCTCGGCTTGACCTGGAACTGTTGGATTAAGCTTGGGTAAACACCTGAAATTAAGAAGGATGAGACACCGAGCAACACGACTCCTGCTGCTGGCAATACCCAGGAGCGGCGGAAGATATTGGCAAAGAACAACAATGAGCAGAGTGCAGCTATGCCGGTAAGTATTGCTTTCGCTGGAAGTACCGCATTTACATCGGTGTAGGTCAGACCGGTAATTAATCCCTCATCGCTCGTGGCCAGCGCATAACGATCCAACCAGTAAGCAACCGCCTTCGCAGCAACTATAAAGCCGAGTAGGACTGAGAGTTGAACTCGGGCCGCAACGGTTGTGCGATCATCGCGGACCTGAGGACGAATTCCTCCATAAACATAGTGAACGGCAACCGCTGCAATTGTGGCCAGTATTAATGTGGAGATCGCCCAGCCCACAATTGATTGCCAAAATGGCAGGGTAAACATGAAGAAGGAAACATCTCTATCAAATTGGGGATCTTTGACGCCGAATGGGGTTGCGTTGGTATACAACAACCAGCTCTCCCACAACCTCGTGCCGGCCATTCCGGCAAAATAAAACAACGCAATTGCCACACCAATCAAGCCAACTTTTCGAAGCGGTTCAAGCTGCGCGCGATAACGCTCTAAGTTGTCAGCTTCGACCGTCAATGGGACATAAATTGGTCGCTTCTTGTAAGCGATATAGATGTTGGCGGTAATGATTAGGGAGGTTAAGAATCCAAAAATTAAAAATAAAGTTATTCGCGTTGTTAGCAGAGTTGTCCAGACATTGCTGTAATCAACGGAGCGGAACCAGAGCAAATCCGCATAGAAACCGCTGAGTGAAACCAAGATCACCGCAAGCACTGTCAGGATGATTACGGTTAGCGGCAATGCCCCAATCTTGCGTGGACCAACTGCGCCCGGCTCTCTTGCAGGAAAACGGAAGTTACGAAACGGATTATCTGGATTATCGCCAAAGCTCATAGGGCGAGATTAGCCAACTCCCACATTAGAGGGAATTCGAGAGTTACCAGTTAGGGCAGGTTGGATGCTTAAAGTTTTCTGGGGCGCGCAGCGCCTCTACCGCCTCCGCCAAAGTTGAGACCGGGATTACTTTTAGGCCCTTTGGAATGTGCTTCATGTCCGGACAATTTTCAGCTGGAGCCAAAAAGAGTGTTGCGCCAATTCTCGAGGCCCCAATCATCTTTTCCTCAATTCCACCAATTCCGCCCACACGGCCTGAAGCGGTAATCGCACCGGTTCCCGCAACTTTTCGACCGCGCAGGAGATCCTCTTGAGTCAACTTTTCAATTATTCCAATCGCGAAGATGAGGCCAGCACTGGGTCCACCCACTCCGGAGATATTGAAGTCAACATCGATTGGGAAACGTGCCGTAGTGCCAACCAAGATTCCAATCGCTGGCTTACTTTCACCGGTAGTTGCATTCAACTCTCGGTTCTCAACAAGTTGAACTTCAAAGCTCTTGCGTTCAATCTCGCCTAATTCATTCTCTCTGTCAACAGATATTAGTAAGGAGTCGCCTACCTTCTTATTTTGATATGAGGTGCGAATCTCTTCTATCTCGGTGACTTTCTTCCCGTCGATCTCCATTATGAAATCTCCAGGCTCCAGAAGGCCCTTGGCATTGGAGTAATCGCGAATATCACTTACGAAGTAAAGCTCTTGAAACTCATAACCTAAATAACGTAAAGCCGCTGCGGTTGATGTGACTTGCGAAGATCTCATTTCGCTGCGACTGTCGCGGTTTATCTGCCGTGCAGGTTGAACTGGTGGATAGACGGAATCTCTTGGAAGAACAACATGCGGTCCAAGCGCCCAGTTAACAATTGTTTCTGCGCCGAAAACCGGTGAGTCCGGATTGGTTACCAAGATTGAGGTTATATACAACTTGCCATTAACTGGGTAACTCTTTACATCATTTAATTCAATGATGCCTGCTGCCACATTGTCGGGAACTCCGGGTTTAAAAAAAACAAATGGGATAGGAGCCAATAGTGTCGCAACCGTTAAAAGATAAAAGAAGAGTTTGGCGGGAAATGGCCAGCGATAGCGCAGTGGAGATATTGATTTCACCGCTGCGATCCTTACTCAGGTTTCTTAAATGTATCTTGGAACTTTTTAAATTTTCCTACAGAGCGCTCAGTCTGATTTTCATACTTATCTTGAAAACGGGTCACCCACAAGACATACAGGGTTGCCCCTATCAATGCGGCAAGGGGGATGAACCACCAAACTAGGGCTGAAAGCGGGGTCGACTGCGCCGCCCAGGCAATTTGCTCGTTATTGATGGCGGGGGTCATGGGTTAAGCCTAGGCTAGGAAATAATTCTGCGCTGACCTTTGTTGTCACGGAATAACGACCGTCACATTCTGCTGCCGGTTTAAATAGTTCAATGTTTTCAGAAGGTTTGGGAGGTTGTCATGGCAGGTTTTGGTTTTGGACCAAATGACCCTGAGGAAAACAACAATGACAAGAACAACCCTTTTTCTTTCTCAAACTTCGGAGAGATTTTCCAACAGTTCTCAGGAATGGGGTTAAACCTTCCTGGATTAATGGCCTCACTCTCAGGACAGGCAACACCTAGTGCGCTTTCCAAACAGATGATTCGAGATATCTCACGAAAATTCCTTTCTGCACACGGTGAGACTCCAGTAAGTATTCAAGATTTAGTTGCCTTAAAAGAGGCTTTCGATATCGCAGATCTTTGGATAAATGAGGCGACAACCTTCCCTAATTTAGTAATTCCAGAAACCTGTGCTCTGAGCCGTAGAGATTGGATTGATTCGACTCTGGCGGGCTGGGAAGAGATTACAACCCCACTTGTTGATGGTATGTCCCAAGCGATGTCAGATGTTTTGAAGGAAGCTCTTGGACAGGAAGATAATGGCATTCAAATTCCTGGAATGGGAGCTATGAATATTCCGTCATCCAGCATGGCCGCAATCATGGGAACCTTTATGAGCTCGCTGATAAGTACCCAGCTAGGACAGACAATTGGAAACCTTTCCACGACAGTTACTGGCGCTAATGATGTTGCTCTACCTTTGACCAGCCCTATACGCCCACAATTGATTCCACAGAATGTAACTCTTTGGGGCAAAGATTTAGAGATTCCAGATACTGAGGTTCGTATTTATCTGGCCCTGCGCGAAATTGCTGCGGCACGTTTGTTTGCCGCTACTCCGTGGTTGCGCCAATATTTGCGAGATTCCATCGCGCATTATGGAAAAGGTATCCGAGTAGATATTCAAGCGATCTCACAACAAGCCGAAGATGTCATGAACTCCAGCGATATTGATCCATCAAATCCAGAGTCCATGTCACTCGCTTTCAATAGTGCGCTATCTGGTGGAATGTTTACGCCTGAAGAAACCCCGCAACAAAAGGCGGCTCTAGAGCGGATTGAAACAGTCTTAGCATTAATTGAAGGTTGGATTGATGCCGTAGTTACAGCTGCTGCAGGAGATCGACTTCCTTCTATGGTTAAGTTGCGCGAAACCCAACAAAGACGTCGCGCGACCAACTCTCCTACACAGCAGTTGTTTGCAACTCTGGTTGGTCTAGAGGTGTCACCGAGAAAAACTCGCGAAGCCATCACATTTTGGGAGCAAATTGCAAAATTAAAGGACGTCCAAACCCGTGATCAAGTTTGGGAGGATCCAGTTTTGCTGCCAACCGCTAATCAATTGCTAGATGCTGAGAACTTTCTTAAGAGTCGCACCATCCCTGATGATTTATCCGGGTTGATTTAGCCTCTAATTAACAGAGCATTAAAAAGCGAAGACCCCGGGCGCACAATTCTTTATCTGCCTTCCCCTTGCAGATAATGAACGGTTATCCGAGGTCTTCGTGTGCGCAAAGTACGACAGATAGTCGGTAATAATCAACTTTCAACGCGGAATTTTTAGCGGCGGTGTGTTCCAGTAAACACTCATGTAGTGATATAGAGTTGAGATATTCCGCTTTGAAATGGTCCTTTAAAAGGATTTGAGAAGGTTTCTGGAAGGAGTTGTGTGGATAACTTCATTCAAGAAGAGTTCTTCGACAGTAATCTCGACCGGATGCGCGCTCAAGCCTCAAAACCCAGTTCAGAGATAAAGATTCCCGGCAATGAGATTTCCGGAGGCGCAGAGATTCGCGTCATCCGTAGTTCAAGGAGAAAGAAAAGTATCGGTGCCTACCGTGAACAGGGTGCGATAGTTATCTCAGTTCCTGCCCGTCTGCCCAATAGTCGGGTCAGTGAGGTTATCCCTGAGATGATTGAAAAAATTCTTACCAAAGAGGCGCGGGACAAGATAAGTGACGTCCAGCTTCAGCAGCGGGCTGACTACCTTCTCACTCGCTACCTACCTGAATTCACCATAAGGCCAGCGAGCGTGAGTTGGAGGGTTATGAAGGAGCGTTGGGGCTCCTGCACCACAGTTGATCGAACTATTCGGATCTCAGATCGTCTCAACGGCGCCCCCGAGTATGTACTTGATTACCTGTTGGTTCATGAGCTGATCCATCTGATGATCCCCGACCACGGAGCCCAGTTTGAGACGCTACTAGCCAGATATGAGGCCGCGGAGCGGGCTAACGCCTATCTGGATGGGTATGAGGCGGGGGCCAGCGGGTAAGTGCGCCAATTGCGCGGAAAAAGATGGGGATTTGAGCGTGGGCTAAGCGTGTCTACGCGTGTGACGGGGGTATCGTGAGCCTATTCGCAGACACTCCAAGCGCTGCGAGGATCGGAGGAAGTTATGGCAGAGAC
>JBEAXZ010000006.1:0-17112 GCA_041159565.1 Actinomycetota bacterium
GGTGAAACAATCGCAGCACAAGGATCATTTAATAATGATTTAGGTGTTCCATTGACTTTATTGCGCGCCAGGCCAACTACCCGCTTTTGTATTGTCGAAATGGGTGCGCGACATGGTGGTGATATATCGGCGTTAGCGAAGATCGCTAATCCAGATGTTGGCGCAGTTCTTAAAGTTGGCAATGCCCACCTCGGGGAGTTTGGCTCTAGAGAGAACATTGCCAAAGCAAAAGGTGAGTTAATCAACTCCTTGAATCCTGGAGCATTTGCAGTGTTAGGGACTTATGATGAGTACACGCCAAATATGAGCTTTGTGAGTGGGGTGCAGAAGTTAACTTTTGGTGAATCTCATGATTGCGATGTAAGGGCTGCCGACATTGAGTTTCGCGGTGGTTATGCGCACTTTGATCTAGTTACGCCCGAGGGTAGAGAGCCGGTCGCTCTCCGCGTTATGGGATTGCATCAGATCCCAAACGCCTTGGCCGCTGCGGCGATTTCACATGTTTTAAATATTCCAACGCAGAGTATTGCTTCTGCGCTATCTGAACATGAAGCCAGCAGTAAATGGCGTATGGAAACCCATGATTTAAATGGAGTATTAATAATCAATGACTCTTATAACGCCAATCCCGAGAGCATGGAGGCGGCGCTGAGAACTCTGGTCTTGCTGACACAGGAAAGAGGCGGAAGATCTTGGGCCTTCCTAGGAACTATGCATGAACTTGGCCCAGATTCGGCCCAAATGCACAAAAAGATCGGACACTTGGTTGGAGAGTTGGGCATTGATCAATTGGTCGCAATTTCTAATCAGGATTATTTAGACGGGTTAACTGAATCTCAAACTCAAACCCACTATTTTGGGAGTGTGGTTGAGGCGAATACATTGCAATCGGCCTTTGAAGCCGGCGATGTAGTTCTAGTCAAAGCCTCGAGAGCTGAGCATTTAGAAGAGTTGGCAAATGCTTTTATTGAGGCTCGACAGGTATATGGGGAAGAGGGGAGTACCAAATGAGAGGTATTTTGATTTCAGGAGCGGTCGCCTTTCTCTTTAGTTTCTTCGCTACCCCTGCCTTCATAAAGTTCTTAGCACGAAAAGGTTATGGGCAGCAGATTAGAGATGATGGCCCAAAAACTCACCATGTAAAACGTGGAACCCCAACTATGGGTGGCATAGTTTTAATTTTTGCCACCATCATTGGTTATCTCATATCTCATTTGTTTACCGGAGCTGAGCTGACAGCATCAGGGCTCTTGGTAATTGGCTTGATTGTCGGTTTAGGTTTGGTCGGATATTTGGATGATTGGTTAAAGGTAGTTAAACAGCGTTCCTTAGGACTGCGTGCTAAACAAAAGTTGATCGGACAGGCGATAGTTGCGGGAGTATTTGGCGTTTTAGCTACTCGTTTTCCAGATGACTTGGGATTAACACCAATGTCTGAATATCTTTCAACGGTAAGAGATACCTCCATAAAGCTCGGAGTAGTGCTGGTTGTCATCTGGGCGATTCTCATGGTTCTGGGAACCAGCAATGGAGTTAACCTCACCGACGGACTTGATGGTTTAGCAAGTGGGGCAGCTGTTATGTCCTTTTTAGCTTTTGTACTTATTGGAGTTTGGAAATTTGGCCAACGTTGTGAAGTTGCGGCTAGTACAAACTGTTACACAGTCCGAGATCCATTAGATCTTGCGGTACTTGCTGCAGCTTTAGCTGGCTCATGTGCGGGATTCCTATGGTGGAACGCCTCTCCAGCAAGAATCTTCATGGGAGATACCGGCTCATTGGCCCTTGGTGGCGGATTAGCTGGGTTGGCTATGACATTACGCACTGAACTTCTATTGATTCCAATTGGCGGATTATTTGTAATCATCACTATGTCGGTAATTATCCAGACTACCTACTTCAAAATAAGTGGTGGTAAAAGAGTTTTCAAGATGGCACCGCTGCAACATCACTTTGAATTATTGGGGTGGGGCGAAGTAACCATCGTGATTAGATTCTGGATAATCGCCGGACTTAGCGTTGCTGCAGGATTGGGCTTGTTCTACGCGCAGTGGGTGGTTGCTTAAAAGTGAGTTTCATCTCCAGCCTTTCTGGCAAATCCGTAGTGGTGTTTGGCGCCGGAGTAACCGGGCAACCTACTATTGAATTCTTGAACTCCAAATCTGCAAAAACAATTTTGGTTGATGAAAAGTTAGCGAGCCCCGAAATTTCCAACGATTTATCAAATGTGGATTTAGATAAGATTGATTTTGCGGTCGTATCTCCGGGATGGAAGGTCGATAACCCGCTAATCCTTGAGCTCAAACGGGCCGGCGTTTCAATAATTAGTGAGATTGATTTAGCTTGGCGGGTCAAGCAGGAGATTAGGCCACAACAGAAGTGGCTGGCGCTAACCGGCACAAACGGCAAAACTACTGCGGTACAAATGGCCGAGGCGATGCTAGTTGCAGATGGTCAGAACGCAATGGCATGCGGGAACATCGGTTTAACCGCAATAGAAGCGGTGATTAACTCAGAGGCTGAAATTTTGATTCTTGAGCTCTCTTCTTTTCAACTGGAGTGGAGTGTTGAAGCACAGTTTGTTTCAGTTGCAATCTTGAACATCGCTGAGGACCATATTGATTGGCACGGTAGCTTTGATAACTATGCAAATGCTAAATTCAAAATCACAAACAATGCTGAAACGGTAATTCTTAATGCACTGGATTCGGCAATTGTTCGACGTGCCAAAATTCTGACACATCCAATAATTTGGTTTACTTTGGAGTCTCCTAAGCCACATCAAATTGGCTTAGTCGAGAATTTGATTGTTGATCGAGCCTTCATCACCGATGAGGCTGAGGCATTATTTGAGCTCTCCGATATAAATCCTGCGGTTCCACACAATGTTTTAAATGCTATGGCTGCCGCTGGCTTAGCACGCTCGGTAGGGAGCAAAGCAGAATCTATTGCCCAGGCGCTGCGGAACTTCAAACTTGATCATCATCGACTTGAAGTTGTGGCAGAACGAAATGGCGTCATTTGGATTGATGATTCAAAGGCCACAAATCCTCATGCTGCAATGGCGGCTCTGAACTCTCAGTTGAAATCTATCTGGATCGCAGGAGGTTTAGCTAAGGGTGCAACTATGGATGAGCTAGTAAAAAGCTGTTCATCGCGAATCAAAGCAGCTATTTTGATTGGGAGCGATGCGCCTCTAATTGCTAGCGCACTCGAGAAAAACGCCCCTGAGATACCAATCCATCATGTAAGTGAGTATTCAGATTCGCTTAATCTTATGAACAAGGTAGTGGCAGTCGCTGCTGGGTTGGCTGATTCAGGAGATACGGTTTTGTTGGCTCCCGCGTGTGCATCCATGGATCAATTCAAAAATTACTCGGAGCGTGGTCAGCTTTTCGCACAAGCGGTTAAGGGGTTATTAAATGAGTAAATCAAAATCATTGTTCTCTCGCCCGGCATCGGCTTACTACCTGATTCTGGGTTCAGTAATTGCGCTATCTGCCCTTGGTTTGGTTATGGTTTTGAGCGCCTCCTCAGTCACCGCTTTGAATGAATCAGGTAACTCTTTTGCCATTGTTTTACGTCAAAGCTTATTTCTGATTCTTTCGGTAGGAATTGCCTGGGTGGCGATGAAACTTAGAGCAGAGTTGTGGGTTCCTTTATCTCGCCTTTCATTAATTGTTTCCGCCATGCTTTTGGTTTTACCCCAAGTTCCGGGTTTAGGAAGAACAGTTGGCGGAAATACCAACTGGATTGGAATCGGTTCATTTACTCTGCAACCCAGCGAATTCGCCAAGTTCGGCATCATAATTTGGTGCGCTTTGAGATTAAGGATTCATGATCAAAAGTCAGAGCAAGGATTGGTAAGTAATGCCGCACCTTTGATTGTGCCCGGAATTTTAATAGTTATGGTTTTGATTTTGGTAGGTAAAGATTTGGGAACCGCCGTGGTGGTTGCTGGAATCGTCGGAGGAATTTTGTTTATTGCTGGAATTCCGATGAAAGTGTTTGCCATCCTGGGCGCTGGAATTGGATCTGCTTTTGCTTTCTTGATTCTGACATCAAGTAATCGTATGAACCGTTTCTCCGCATTCTTTGACCCTTTCGCGGAGGAGAATTACAAAGGTGTTGGTTGGCAGCAAGCACATAGCATTATGGGGTTAGCCTCTGGTGGTCCTTTTGGAACTGGGCTAGGTAGCAGTAAACAAAAATGGGGCAATCTGCCTGCTGCCCATACTGATTTCATCTTTGCTGTAATTGGAGAAGAGTTAGGGTTGCTTGGAACTATCGCAGTTTTGACCCTATTCGCGTTACTAATCTTGGGGATATTTAGAGTAGCGCTCAGAGCCAATAACTCCTTTGAGAGATATGCCTGTGCCGGTGTTGGTTGCTGGCTCTCTTTCCAGGTGATTCTAAACATCGGAACTGTTATCAGTGTTATGCCGGTAGTAGGTGTTACCTTGCCTTTCATTTCATATGGCGGATCCTCACTCTTGGCTACTTTTATAGCGATCGGATTTGTCCTTGGGGTCATGCGGCGCGACCCAGAGATTGCTGCTGAAATAAAAGAGCGAAAAGCGGTGCGGGCTGCGAGAGGATAGGGCTGTGCCTTCAGTTCCTATGGGTAAATCCATTAAGCCGCCATTGATTTTGTTAGCCGGCGGCGGTACTGCGGGCCATATCGAACCCGCGTTAGCGGTTGCGGATGCATTAAAAAAAATCAGACCGGAAATCAGCTGCGAGTTTCTTGGTACCGATGGCGCATTGGAGGCTTTGCTAGTTCCAAAACGGGGTTACTCACTTCGCACCATAAAGAAGGTAATTCTGCCTAGATCATTGAATGGGGAGAGTTTGCTGTTTCCGTTCCGCCTCACTGTCTCCGTACTGCAGGCATTTAGAGCTTTGCGCGGCGTTGATCTTTTAATTGGTTTTGGTGGTTATGTCTCAGCTCCCGCCTATTTGGCCGCTTATCTCAAAGGTGTTCCAATTGTGATTCATGAAGCTAATGCAAAACCAGGTTGGGCCAACAAGCTTGGTCGCAGTTTCGCCAAATTGGTTGCTGTTAATTTTGAAACTGTGAGAGAGCAATGGCCGGGCGCTGTGCTTACCGGCATGCCGATTCGAAGCTCCCTAAATGAACTCGCTCAGATTAGAAATCGAGAGAGTTTCAAGCAAGAGAATTGTAGATTTTGGGGATTGGATCCAAAGCAACCACTTGTTGCAATTTTCGGAGGCTCACAGGGTTCGCAATATATGAATGAGGTAGTAGCACAGGCTCTACCGGAGCTTTCCAAAATTCAGATAATCCATGCCGTAGGAATCAATAATCAGCTTCCTGATAGAACCGCGAATTATTTACCGTTGCCGTATTTCCACGACATGAATGCAATCTATGGAAGTGCTGACTTAGTTATAGCTAGAAGTGGAGCGGTCACCTGTTCGGAATTGGCCTCGGTTGGCAGGTTCTCAATCTTGGTTCCCTTGCCTCACGGAAATGGCGAACAGGTAGAAAACGCAAAGGCCTTACAACAAAAAGGTGCTGCAGTGATGGTGAAAAATGAAGAGTTCACGGCGAATTGGCTGGTTAACAATATTCATGAGGTTTTATCGAAAGCCAGCAACTTTAACTCTATTGAGATGGGATTAAATAGCGGTGCAGCAATAAGGATTGCAGAGTTAGCACTAGGAGTCTTGCAACCCAATAGTGGTGATGGAAAATGAGTAATGGCAAGAGCAGGGATTGGCCGAACTCCCATGCCCATTTTGTAGGTATCGGTGGCTCGGGAATGAGTGGAATAGCTCGAATCATGATTGCCCGCGGTGCAAAGGTCTCCGGCTCTGATCTAAATGACTCCTCAAATCTAGCTGGTTTGCGTAATTTAGGCATCAACACCTTTGTAGGCCATGATGCAGCAAATGTTGAAGGCGCTAATTTTGTAATTAAATCAAGCGCTATTCCAGATAGTAATGCTGAGCTGATCGCCGCATCGGCCGCCGGCATTCCGATTTTAGAGAGAGCGCAAGCCTTGTCGGAGTTAATGGCTGGTTATAAATCAGTAGCGGTTGCCGGTACTCACGGCAAAACCACAACGACATCAATGTTGACCGTTGCGCTGCAGCATTGTGGCGTTGATCCATCCTTTTCTATTGGGGCGACGGTTCGCAACTCAGGGACCAATGCACATCAAGGATCGGGAGATATTTTTGTAGTCGAAGCTGATGAATCAGATGGATCCTTCATAGCGTATAAGCCATTTGGTGCGATTATCACAAATATCGAATTGGACCATGTCGATAATTTCTCTGATATTTCAGCTATCGACCAGCTCTTTGCAGAGTTTGTAATGACAATCCAGCCTGGAGGTTTTCTAGTCGTATGTATTGACGATGCCGGAGTCAAAAGATTGTTGAGAAATTTGACGGTTTTGGAATCCAGAGGTATCAAATTAATTACTTATGGCGAAGATTTGGATGCTGATCTGAAGCTGGATCGGATACATGTGGCAGCCAATAACGCCTCCGCTCGAATCACTTGGAAAGGCAGAATTCTGGGGGAGATGGAGCTTGCAATTACTGGGCGTCATAACCTATTCAACGCTGCAGCAGCTTTGGCGTCGGGCCTCAAATTAGGCGCATCAGTTCAGGATTTGTTTGCTGGGTTGAAATTGTTTACCGGCGCACGGAGACGATTTGAAATTAAAGGAGTTGCTGGAGAGGTAACAGTTATTGATGATTACGGACATCACCCGACAGAAATCACGGCAACATTGCAGACAGCACGGGTCTTTGCCCAATCCGGTCGCGTGATAGCTGTCTTTCAGCCCCATAGATACTCCCGAACAAAGGCTTTTTCGCAACAGTTTGCTGAATCACTTTCTTTAGCTGACCACACTTTTTTATTGGAGGTTTACCCAGCTAGCGAAAAGCCATTAGTCGGTGTCACTTCAGCGTTGATTGCAGGCAAGATGGAAAAGGAAAAGGTGACATATGAACCATCTATGCCGACCGTTGTGGAGAGTGTTGCCCGCTTCGCCAAACCAGGAGATGTGATCATTACCTTGGGAGCAGGCGATGTTAATTCATTAGGTAAATTGATTTTGACCGCCATTGAAGAGAAGTAATGACGAGAATCATTAAAGCACCGGTCTTGGTGATGAGTATTGTAATTCTGGCCCTAGCAACCTACATCTTGGGGTGGAGCCAAATTTTTACAGTAGAGAAAATCATTATTGACAGTAAAGATAAGAAAATCGTCAAAGATGTTATGGATAAAATAACCAAACAACCCGCTGTGGTTGAGATTGGTCAACCTTTAGCGCGGGTCGATCGCCGTGAAATAGCCACCCGATTAAGGGAGATGCTTTGGGTGGAAAACATAAAATTGGAGCGCAGGCTTCTTTCTGGGGAATTACACATCTCAATTATTGCCCGCGACCCAATTGGCAGATTAATTCCGAGGGACAGTACCAATGTCGAGTCGATTGGATTTATGGACCGAGATTTAGAGAGTTTCTATCTTCCCACTGAAGCGGTAGCCCGCGCTTTGGCCGCAGGTGAGTGGTCAGAGATGCCTGAGATATCAATTCAAAATGACAGCCGGGAGTTGCGCTCTGACATCGCGCAGTTGATAGAGACTCTGCAAGGCAACTCTCTAAAAGTTGAAAGGGTCAGCGCTAAGGGCCAAATTTCAATCTCTACCAAGTTGGTCAATCAGGGCCGGAGATTGGATATTTCCTGGGGAAGTGTCAAAGATCTAGAGCTTAAAATCGAGATTATGAATCGTCTCTTAGAGTTAAAGGCAAATAAATCGGTGAAAAATTTAAATCTTTCCAATCCAGTATCTCCAATTGTCAGTAAATAATTAAATAAAAACAAAGAGATAAAAGCCTGTGTCGGTGTTTGCTTGTGGTGCGACGCCCGCCTACTTTTGCGCGCACAATAAAAGGAAACTCTAAGTCTAAAGTTGAGAATTAGGGTTTGAGGAGAGGCGAAAAAGTGGCGACACCACAGAATTATTTAGCGGTCATCAAAGTTGTTGGAATTGGTGGCGGTGGAGTTAACGCAGTTAATCGAATGATAGATGCCGGATTAAAAGGTGTTGAATTTATTGCGATTAATACTGATGCACAAGCGCTTCTTATGAGTGATGCTGATGTGAAGTTAGATATTGGCAGAAAATTAACGCGCGGACTTGGTGCGGGTGCGGCTCCTGAAATTGGCAAACAAGCTGCTATGGATCATGCCGAGGAAATTGAAGAGGTGCTGCGCGGTTCTGACATGGTTTTTGTTACCGCAGGTGAAGGTGGCGGAACTGGAACTGGTGGCGCACCGGTTGTTGCGAAAATTGCCAAAGAGTTAGGTGCTTTGACAGTTGGTGTCGTAACCCGACCTTTTAGTTTTGAAGGAAAGAGAAGAGCTACTCAAGCAGAAGAGGGAATTGAAAATCTTCGCAAAGAGGTTGACACTTTAATTGTTATTCCAAATGATCGTTTGCTTTCAATCTCCGATCGTTCCATCTCTGCGCCAGAGGCTTTCAAAACCGCGGATCAGGTTTTGTTATCTGGTGTTCAGGGAATTACCGATCTAATTACAACCCCTGGTTTAATCAATCTTGATTTCGCTGATGTGAAGAGTGTTATGGATGGTGCAGGATCTGCATTAATGGGTATTGGCTCCGCTCGGGGAGAGGCCAGAGCCACTCGCGCTGCAGAGCTAGCTATCTCATCACCATTGCTCGAGGCTTCGATTGACGGAGCGCATGGGGTTCTACTCTCTATCGCAGGCGGTTCTGATTTAGGTTTGTTTGAAATTAGTGAGGCTGCGGAATTAGTGGCGAAATGTGCACATCCCGATGCCAATATTATTTTTGGAACTGTTATTGATGATGCTCTTGGTGATGAGGTGCGGGTTACCGTTATTGCCGCAGGGTTTGATGGTGGTGCACCAAAGAAGGTTTCAGTTCCGGTGATTTCTACCGCAACCTTGAATGGTCAGGCCGACCCGATTCCAGCCAATGATCCAATCGCTGTTGCGATGGATACTCCTCAAACTCCGACAAGACGTCGCATAACCTTTGAAGAACTAGTCTCTGAGGATGAAATCGATATCCCTGATTTCATGAAGTAAGAAACTTCATGTCGAGGTCGGTTTTTACCTCGCGGGAGGGGGGCGTCAGCAAAGCGCCTTATGACTCATTCAATTTAGCTTCCCATGTGGGCGATGCAGCAGAGTCCGTGCTGTTAAATCGCATGGAGTTAGCAAAAAGAATTGGATTGTCAGCAGAGAGTATTTTTTACATGAATCAGGTTCATGGCGCCGAAGTTGCTGAAATCACGGCGGATTCAGATTCTAATTTTGCCCCTTCAGTTGATGCCCTATTCACTGTGGAAAAAAGGTTTGCTTTAGTAACCCTTATAGCGGATTGTGTTCCGTTGCTCTTGCATAGCCCCCACGCAGTTGCAGCTGTTCATGTAGGACGAAAAGGTCTAGTAGCTGGCGTCTTTCAACAAACTTTGCAGCATTTCATTAAACATGGCATAGCCAGCTCCGAGATATCTGCAGAGATAGGAGCCTCGATATGTGCAAATTGCTACGAAGTGGATATCGATGTTTATGAAGATGTCACTTCGAAAGTTCCAGCAGCGGCCACTCAAAATATCTCCCAAAATGGGAAACCCTGTTTAGGCGTAGAAGCCGGGTTGATAAATATGTTGGAGCAGAGTGGGATTAGCTGGAGTTCTATCAATAAATGCACACTCCACGATCCCGGCTTTTTTTCATATCGGCGAGATGGCATAACGGGACGCCAAGCCGGCGCTATCTGGCTAGAGTAGTTTTCAAATTATGGATAGACGCACAGAGTTATCAACTCGTTTAGAAGCGGTGAAATCTGAACTTCCCTCCACCGTGACCTTAATCGTTGTGACCAAAACCTTTCCGAGTAGCGATGCAGAGATTCTTTATTCTCTTGGCCAACGGCACTTCGGAGAAAATAGAGACTCAGAAGGGGCAGAAAAATCGGAGCAACTTCCCGATGATGCGATCTGGCACTTTCAAGGTGGGATTCAAAGCAACAAACTCAAATCTATTGTTAAGTGGAGTGATTACATTCATTCACTGGATGATTTGTCCCATGCCAAAAAAATCTCTCAATATGCGCTGGATCTTGATAAGAGGCAACGCTGCTTTATTCAGGTAAACCTTGATGAAGGGCAGGAGAGTACTGGCCAACGCAGTGGTGTTAAGCCCCAGCAATTAATGGAGTTTGCCTTGGCTATAGCGGGGCTAACGGGCTTGGAGATTGTGGGGGTAATGGGGGTTGGGCCGCTGCATGGCGACCCCAATCTGGCATTCGCAAACCTCAAGAAAAGCAGCCTTTCCTTGCAACAAGAGATTCCTTCTGCGAATTTCATCTCAGCTGGAATGAGTGGAGATTACAAAATCGCCATTGAACATGGTGCGACACATATCAGGCTGGGCAGTTCAATACTGGGTAGCCGAAGCCCTGCGCCATAAAATTGCGGTATGTCTAATGCGCTAAGAAGAATGACCAATTACTTAGGTCTTACCGAGGATGATGGATCGGTTCAAGAATCTGTGGCCGTCCGCCCTAAAGCAGCACCAGCCAAGAGAAGCACGCCAGCTCTGACCGTTGCCCCTCAACTTCCAATTGCTCAAACCCCAGTTTCCTCCGAGCCAGCTCCAATTGATCGGATTGTCACAATTACGCCACGTTTCTACAGCGAAGCTCGTGCTATTGGAGAGTTTTACCGAGAAGGCAATCCTGTCATTATGAATTTGAGTGACATGGAGGAGTCGGAGCGCAAGCGTTTAATTGATTTTGCATCAGGCCTAGTTTTTGGTCACGCAGGAACTATCGAGCGAGTAACCTCAAAAGTTTTCCTGCTTTCTCCACCAAACGTCATGGTTAGCTCAGAGGATAAAACCGCGGCTGCCAACGCTAGTCTTTTCAATCAGAGCTGATAAAAAACTGCAGTGATCAGCATAACTAGTTGGATAGTACTTGCCTTAAATCTTTTTCTCCTCGCACTCTTTCTACGTTTAATTTTGGATTATGTGCGGATGTTTAAGCCGGGCTGGAGACCGCGCGGAATTATTCTGCCACTTGCGGAAATCATTTATATGATTACCGATAAACCACTTAGTTTTGTAAGAAGGTTTGTGCCACCTCTGCGTCTAGGCGGAATAGCTCTAGATTTGTCATTTATCGTTTTGTTTTTCGGCACTCAAATTCTCATCGCATTTCTTGCCTAAAGCCTTCTCAACTCATATCTATCTAACCTAGACTGCGGAGTATGCAGCGCTCTGAAGCACTTCAACTCGATGAGCAGGATCCTCTTCGTGAGTATCGCAACCAGTTTGTTATTACCAATCCACATACCTGCTACTTGGATGGAAACTCACTAGGCAGATTGCCACATGCCACGGTAAAGGCAATCAATGATTTTTTGACCCAGGAATGGGGCCCAGAGGTAGTAACTGGTTGGAGTCATTGGGTTGATGAAGCACAATCTGCGGGAGATTTGATTGGCAGAAGTGCTTTGGGAGCCGCTTCAGGTCAGGTTTTAGCATGTGACACGACCTCAGTTAATTTCTATCAGTTGGCGAGCGCTGCGATTAAAGCGCGGCCCGATCGTAAAACCATAATTATTGACGCAGCTAATTTCCCCACCGATCGTTACATAATGCAAGGTCTGGCGCAACAACATGGCTTAAAACTTGTGGTGATTGATAATGAAGATCCCAAGGTGGCCACGAATGAATTGATCACCCCTGAAGTTTTGGCACCGTATCTAAATGAAGATGTAGCTCTTGTCAGCCTAGAAGTTGTGCAGTATCGCTCGGGTGCTAGACAGGACATAAAAGCTTTGACTGATTTAGTGCGATCACACGGAGCGCTGCTATTATGGGATGCGGCACATGCAGTTGGATCTGTTGAAATGAATTTTGATGACAATGGAGTAGATCTTGCTGTTGGCTGTACCTATAAGTATGGAAACTCAGGTCCTGGGGCACCCGCCTGGTTGTATGTCGCCAAGCGGATGCAAAATGAGTTGCGGGTACCAATCCAAGGCTGGTTTGCCCAAAGAGATCAATTTGCCATGGGGCCGACATTTGAAAAGGATGAAAGCATTCGTGGGTTTCAAATCGCTAGCCCATCTTTGATGGGTCTACGTTCCATCAAATCCGCATTTGAAATGATTGAGGCAGCGGGAATTCGAGAGATTGAAAAGAAAGCTGCGCGCGGCACCCAGATGATGATTGAGTTATTTGATTTGTGGTTAAAACCGCTGGGCTTTGAGTTAAACACGCCTCGAAATTCCAAACAGCGCGGTGGACACATTTCTTTGGTGCATGCAGATGCAGAACAGATTGCGGTAGCGCTTCGAGAGTTTGCTGATGTGATTCCTGACTATCGAGTTCCAAATTCAATCAGAGTTGCAATTTCCCCTTTGGCAACCTCATATGTAGAGGTTTATGACGGGTTTGAAAGATTGCGAGATCTGGTCAGCTCAGGTCAATATCGCAAAGTAAAGACCGGAGGCTCTCGCGTTACATGAGCGAAGACACCTCTGCCGCCCTCACCTACAGTAGTTATCTAAAGGTTGATGAATTACTAAATCTTCAAACCCCCCTTTCTGAAGGTCCAGAGCATGATGAACTGCTCTTCATTGTTATCCACCAAACCTATGAACTCTGGTTCAAGCAAATGATTCATGAGTTTCAAGCAGCTGGTAAAGCTTTACAACAAGGGGACACTCATTACGCGTTGTCATTGCTTGGTCGTATCAGAACGATTTTGAAAATATGTGTTGCCCAAATAGACATTCTTGAAACGATGACACCTTTACAGTTCAACTCATTTCGCGATCGATTGGGCGCATCGAGCGGTTTTCAATCGGCGCAGTTTCGCGAGGTCGAAGCTATTTTGGGTCGTCGCGATTCCAAAGCCGCTGCGCATCTTCTCCCAAATGACAAGGCCAGAGTGGAAGCTTTGATGAAATCACCCTCTATTTGGGATTGCACCTTAAGTTATGTTGCAAAACGAGGCTTCACATTGCCACAAAGTATTTTGCAACGTGATGTTTCTCAGCAGTACGTACCATCTGAAGATGTGCAAGCGGTACTGATTGATTTACATCGCAGAGATCCGGAAGCGGCAATGGTTTGCGAACGTCTTATGGATATTGATGAAGGGCTGCAGGAGTGGCGCTACCGACATGTGAAGATGGTGGAGCGCACTATTGGCCAGAAGCTAGGTACTGGAGGATCGAGTGGTGCCAAGTATTTAGCATCCACTCTTTTCAATCCCGTGTTCCCAGATTTATGGGAGATCAGAAGTAAGTTTTAAGCTTTCTCTAGCCGGAGCTTGAGGCCAAGCTCCTCATCACTAACACCAAGTGTGCTGTCCTGTGTGAAGGAGAGCGCTAAAACCTCTTCACTAATCCACTGTGATCCAGAGTTGAGCGCAGCAACATACTCCGGCGCACAATTCCATTTCACATTAATGCGATCACTGATATCAAAGCCCGATGATTTTCGAGCATCTTGAATCGCTCTAATCGCTTCACGTATAACACCCTTGGAGATCAACTCTGGGGAGAGATGAAGATCAAGGGCCACGCTTTCTCCAGAATGGGAGGAGACCGCCCATCCAGTTCGTGGGGTTTCTGTAATCACCAAATCCTCTTCACCAATCGATGCGGATTTACCTTCGCCGTAAGCGATATCTACTTGGCCTTGACTGCGAACTTGAGCAACTAATTGGGCAGCGGAGGTCGAGTTGAGTGCTTGAGCAATCGCCTGCACATCACCACCATATCTGGCGCCAAGTGATCTGAAGTTGGCCTTAATCGATACATCAACGAGATCAGCTCCAGCGGCAGACAAATCATCCAATTGCTCCACATTCAATTCATCGGCGATTTGATCGCGCAACTCAGTGGAAAGTGATTTCCAACCGGAGGCCGCAATCAGAGCGCGGGAGAGAGGTTGTCTAATCTTTACCTGGGATTGCGCACGTGCAGCTCGACCTAACTCGACCAATCTGCGTGTCAACGCCACATCATTTGAGAGCTTCTCGTCTATAAGAGTCGAATCTGCAACTGGGAAATCAGCCAAGTGAACTGATGAGAAAGTCTTGGGATCTACCTTGCGGATCAATTGCTGCCAAACATGTTCGGTAATAAAAGGAACCAATGGAGCCATCAAAAGAGTGAGAGTTTTCAGGCAGTGCTGCAGAGTTGAAAGAGCAGCTACATCGCCATCCCAGAACCGACGTCGCGAACGTCGCACATACCAGTTGGATAGATCATCGATGAATCTGGCCAGAGCAGCGCCCGCTTTCTGCGAGTCAAATTTAGTCAGCGCATCATCTATCTCACTAATGAGTTGATTTAACTCGCTAACAATCCAGCGGTCCATGGTTGAAAGATTTAACTCATTGGAAAATGGCGTTGGCTGGTAATCAGATGCGGATGCGTAAAGAGAAAAGAAGGAGACGGTGTTCCAGTAGGTGAGTAGGGTTTTACGCACTACCTCGGAAATCGCATCATGTCCGACCCGTCGCGCACTCCAAGGCGAACCAGCCGCCAACATGTACCAACGCACCGCATCGGCACCATGTTGATCCATCAGCGCCATGGGCTCTAGAACATTTCCTAAATGCTTACTCATTTTCCGGCCATCTTTATCCAAGATGTGACCCAGACAAAGCACGGTTTTATATGAGGATTTATCAAAAACCAATGTGCCAATTGCCATCAAGGTATAAAACCAACCACGGGTTTGATCGATAGCTTCGCAGATGAAATCGGCGGGATAAGCGGCATTGAATTTCTCAACCGAACCTGGTTTATGTGGGTAGCCCCATTGCGCAAATGGCATCGCACCGGAGTCATACCAACAATCAATTACCTCTGGAGTACGGGTCATCTGGGAACCACAGCTTTGGCAGGCAAACTCGATTTCATCCACATACGGTCTATGCAATTCGAGCCCGGTTAGTTCACGTCCCGCTCTACTCTCCAACTCTTTTAGCGAACCAAAAGATTCTTCATGGGTATTTTCACAACGCCAAATGGGAAGGGGAGTTCCCCAATAACGGTTTCGCGAGAGAGCCCAGTCAATGTTGTTGTTTAACCAATCACCAAACCGTCCGGTCTTGATGGTTTCTGGATGCCAATCTGTCGCCGCATTCTCGCGCAACAAAGCATCCTTTATCTTTGTGGTTCGGATATACCAAGAAGGTTGTGCGTAATAAATCAGCGGTGTATGGCAACGCCAACAATGCGGATAGGAGTGCTCATATTGTTGGTGCTTGTACAAGGCACCCTTTGCCTTTAACTCCTTAACAAGAGGTTTATCTGCCTCTTTAAAGAACAAACCACCAACCAGAGTTATCTCATCGGCAAAGTGACCATTTGGCAGCACCGGATTTACTACAGGAAGTTCATAACGACGGCAGCTTTGTAAATCGTCGGCACCAAAAGCTGGAGCTTGATGCACCAGACCTGTTCCATCCTCCGTTGTTACGTAATCAGCCAAGATTACAAAGTGCGCATCGGGAATCTCTACAAAATCAAATGGCCTGCGATATCCCGTGCGCTCTAAAGCTGATCCTTTGATTTTCTTGATGATTTCTGCGCCTTCACCGGCAACTTCAATCAGCGGTTCTGCAACCACTAAAACCTCACTCGGCACCTCTTCACTTCCCTTGGTGCGCACCACTACATATTCCACCTCGGGATGAACTGCGATGGCGGTGTTGGAAACCAAGGTCCAGGGGGTTGTGGTCCATACCAAAAGGGAGGCGTTAAAATCTTTTAACTCACCAGTTGTGATTGGAAAGCGCACATAGACCGAAGGATCTTTTACAGTTTCATAACCTTGAGCTAACTCATGATCAGACAAACCAGTTCCGCAACGTGGACAGTAAGGTGCAACTCGGTGATCCTGAACTAGCAAACCTTTTTGGTGAATCTGAGCTAGTGACCACCAGACGCTTTCAATGTACTCATTAGACATAGTCCAATAGGCCTCATCAAAATCAACCCAGAAGCCCATTCGCTCAGTCATAGATGTGAAGGCATCTACATGTCGCTGCACAGATTCGCGACACTTTTCATTAAACGCAGCGATTCCGTACTTCTCGATATCACCCTTACCGGAAAATCCAAGCTCTTTTTCAACTGCGATCTCCACGGGGAGTCCATGGCAATCCCATCCTGCTTTGCGGATTACCTGCTTACCTTTCATGGTGTGGAATCGTGGGAACACATCCTTAAATACACGAGCTTCAATGTGATGGGTTCCAGGCAAGCCATTTGCAGTTGGCGGACCTTCATAAAAAGTCCAAGATTCTCCACCCGCTCTAGCTTTAACGCTCTGATGGAAGATGTCTTGTGTCTGCCAAAAATTTAAAATTTCATGCTCGATGGCAGGTAAATCAATAGAGGGCGAAAGCGCTTGATATGGCGAACTACTGGTCATCTTCTTACCCTCCCTAAACATTGCTCTGACACGTTTTGCGTCAGATGTTTGGAGGGGCGATCACTATCAGACCGCGGTACCACCCGCCTTGCAAACACCTCAAATTTCTTGGGTATTCACCACTTACTTATCTTGCCGTTGGTTCTAGATGAGTCACCGTGATGCTGACGTGAGCCCATTTCTTCCAACTCGCTAACAGGTGATGGCCTGGTCATTGCGAATCCTTGTTACAGGTCTTTTTGCAAGGTGCCTATCCTAACCTAGGAGTAAGAGCTAAAACCTCGGGTAAGCGAGGCGAGTGGCGTTTATTGATGCAAACCTTTAGCCTTCGCCGTTGTGGCATTGAAAAAGAAGTTATCAAAAGCGGTTGCAAAGCTGAAGAAAGCTCCAGCCAAGAAAGTTCTGGCCAAAAAACCGGTGACCAAGAAGGCGCCAGCCAAGAAGGCGCCAGCCAAGAAACCGGTGGCCAAGAAGTCTCCTGCGAAGAAGGCGCCAGCAAAGAAAGCTCCGGCTAAAATCACACCGGTAAAGAAGGCTCCGGTTCGCCCAACCTTGGCCAAAAAGGCGCCTGCCAAGAAACCTGCTGCAGAAATAATAAAG
>JBEAXZ010000007.1:0-15747 GCA_041159565.1 Actinomycetota bacterium
ATATATCGAGCCAATAACCCCGGAGTTTCTCGAACAGGTAATCGCCAAGGAAAAACCGGCAGCAATCCTGGCAACTCTTGGGGGTCAGACCGCGCTAAATGCAGCCATATCTCTATATGAAGCTGGGATTTTAGAAAAGTACAACACCAAACTTATTGGAGCTGATGTTGCTGCAATTCGCAGGGGAGAGAACCGCGAAGAGTTTCGGGCCATCGTGGAGAAGGTTGGAGGCGAATCTGCCAAGTCAATCATCTGCCATACCATGGATGAATGCCTGTCTGCGGCCGAGGTTTTGAACTATCCGGTTGTTGTCAGACCATCTTTTACAATGGGCGGTTTAGGTAGCGGTATCGCTTACTCGAAATCTGAATTAGAACAAATAGCTGGCGCTGGTTTGAGGTTTAGTCCGGTAAATGAGGTTTTGCTTGAGGAATCAATTATCGGCTGGAAGGAGTATGAGCTTGAGGTGATGCGTGACAATCATGACAATGTAGTGATTGTTTGCAGTATCGAGAACTTTGATCCCATGGGAGTGCACACTGGTGATTCGATAACTGTTGCACCTGCGCTCACACTAACCGATGTTGAATTCCAGAGGTTGAGAGATTTGAGCATCGATATTATCCGCGAAGTTGGAGTCGCGACCGGGGGATGCAACATTCAATTTGCGGTAAATCCGAAGAATGGTCGAGTAGTTGTAATTGAGATGAATCCACGTGTTTCTCGAAGTAGTGCGCTGGCTTCAAAAGCTACTGGTTTTCCTATTGCAAAAATCGCGACCAAATTAGCGATTGGCTACTCTTTGGATGAGATTCCGAATGACATAACCAAACAAACACCAGCTTCTTTTGAACCGACACTGGATTACATTGTAGTTAAAATCCCACGGTTTGCTTTTGAAAAGTTTACAGAAGCGGATCCAAGACTCACTACGACAATGAAGAGCGTTGGCGAGGCAATGGCTTTTGGACGCTCCTTCCCAGAAGCTTTGCAAAAGGCGATGCGCTCTTTGGAGAAGAAGGAGTCCGGCTTTAATTGGAGCTTCTCCGATAATAAAGAGGATTTGCTTTCAAAGATCGGTGTTCCCACGGAGAATCGATTGATACAGGTGCAGAGAGCGCTTGCTCTAGGGGTAAGCATTGAACAGGTGCACGATATATCTGGAATTGATCCCTGGTTCTTACAACAAATCGCATTGATAAATGAAAAGGCATCTGAGTTAAAAGCTGCTGCTGAATTGGATTCTGCGCTGTTGCATTCAGCAAAGAGATTGGGTTTCTCAGACGTTCAGATTGCTGAGCTACGTGGTCTAAGCGCACAAGATATTTATAGACAACGTCATCGTTTAGAGGTTTTACCGGTGTTTAAAACCGTAGATACCTGCGCTGGAGAGTTTGAAGCTTTTACGCCATATCATTACTCAACTTATGATTTAGAGAGCGAAGTTAAACCTCGAACTCGGCCTGCGGTGCTAATTCTGGGTAGTGGCCCTAATCGTATTGGTCAAGGAATCGAATTTGATTACTCCTGCGTCCATGCCTGCTTTGCTTTGAGCGCAGCTGGCTTTGACACTATCATGGTCAATTGCAATCCAGAGACGGTATCTACTGATTACGACACCTCCGATCGACTCTACTTCGAACCATTAACTTTAGAAGATGTTCTTGAGATATATGAGGCGGAGTTAAAGGCGGGACCGGTTGCAGGTGTAATTGTGCAACTAGGCGGTCAAACCCCACTTGGACTAGCTGCAGGTTTGAAAGAGGCTGGAGTTCCGATTCTAGGAACCGAACCGGAAGCTATAGCTTTAGCCGAAGATCGTGGAAAGTTTGGCGGTATTTTGACGGAAAGCAATTTAAGGGCACCAGCATTTGGCACCGCATATTCATATGCGGAAGCACTTGAGGTTGCGCAAAGAATTGGTTACCCTGTTTTGGTTCGTCCATCCTTCGTGTTGGGTGGCCGAGGCATGCAGATTGTTTACGATGACGCTGCGCTATCTGAATACATCGAAATAGCGACAAAAATTAATCCAGAACACCCTGTGTTGATTGACAAATTCCTGGATGATGCAATTGAGGTGGATGTTGACGCGGTCTTTGATGGTGTCGATATGTACCTGGCAGGCGTGATGGAGCATGTTGAAGAGGCGGGGGTTCACTCTGGGGATTCCGCCTGCGTTATTCCGGCACAATCCTTGTCTTCCGATATGTTAAAAGAAATACAAGTGGCAACCTTGAAGCTGGCGCAAGCGGTTGGTGTTAGAGGATTGATAAACATCCAATTCGCTATCTCCAAAGGCCAGTTGTACGTGATTGAAGCCAATCCTCGAGCCTCTAGAACAGTGCCGTTCGTTAGTAAAGCAACAGGCGTGCAGGTTGCAAAAGCAGCAGCCTTAATTGCAGGAGGAAAAAGTATTGCTGAGTTGAAAGTCGAAGGCATACTGCCAGGATATGAAGTTGGCGTTGCCACCGGTATTTCTGTTAAGGAGGCGGTTCTGCCTTGGAATCGTTTTAGAAGAGTTGATGGCCAAGGCGTTGATTCGGTGCTTGGTCCTGAGATGAAATCAACTGGTGAGGTAATGGGTATTGCCAACACATTCGGGGCAGCGTTTGCCAAGAGCCAGATTGCTGCTTTCGGGCCACTTCCCAAGAGAGGCGCAATCTTTATCTCCTTGTCAGATAAAGACAAGAGCAATTCAATTACAGCGGTCAAAGAGTTAGCAGAGCTAGGTTTTAAACTATACGCCACCGTCGGCACCCATAATCTTTTGAACTCCAACGGAGTGGAAACTGCGTTGGTGGCAAAACATGCAGATAAGTTAGAGAACCCTGATTCAATCTCAGCCGTGGATTTAATCAATAAAGGTGAGATTTCTTTAGTGATAAATACTCCCTTTGGTCGAGGAGCGCAAAGAGATGGCAGATTAATTCGTACGGCCGCGGTACAGAGGGCTGTTCCTTGTATAACCACCGTTCCGGGATTGAAAGCTGCCGTTGAAGGAATTCGGGCGTTACAACATGGTGGACTCACCGCTAAAGCGATTCAAGAGTGGCACCAGTCATGACCAGCATTAACAAGAAGGCACAACAGCGCTCGGTCGAGATCATCTCCAATAAAAAAGTTGGTGCTTATCATCACATCGTCTTTGCGGTCGGCGATATGGCTACCTTCGCCAGACCAGGTAATTTCGTGGCGATCTCCGTTGGTGGCAGCAACTCATCAATGATTTTGCGTCGTGCTTTCGCTATTTACAGATCAAGTGATCGTGGTCAATATGGCGGAACAATAGAGTTGGTAGTTGCGCCACATGGCCAAGGCAGTAAATGGCTTACTGGATTACAAATCCATGACCATGTAGATATGGTCGGACCGCTAGGTGTCAGTTTTGGTATTCCAACAGAGCCAGTCAACACTCTGCTGGTTGGTGGTGGTTATGGATCCGCACCACTTTTTGGTTTAGCTGAAGTGTTGAAAGAGCGCGGCTGTCGAGTTGACATGATTTTAGGAGCATCTGTAGCCGGAAAAATTTATGCGCCATTGGAAGGCAAACGTTCAGTAAACTCCTTAACAGTAACTACCGAGGATGGCTCTACTGGCAGCAAAGGTAAAGTTACAGATGTTATGCCGGAGCTAATAAATAAATACAACTCTGAGATTGTTTACTCTTGTGGACCCATGCCAATGCTCGCTGCAGTTGATAATTTAACGGAGCAGTTTGGCTTAATGCATCAATGTGCGGTTGAAGAGTCAATGGCCTGTGGAATTGGTGTTTGCATGACCTGTGTTCTTCCGGTTAAGGATGAGCATGGCGTCATCAAGATGACCCGTTCTTGTATTGATGGACCTGTGATGGACGGTTCCAAGATTGTTTGGAACTCTAATCGACAAATCCCAGAAGGAACTTGGGGTGCGTAATGCTTGAACCTTCTAATTTTGATATGCGGGTTAAGTTCGGGCACAAGCACTTTGATTCGCCGGTATTCACCGCAAGCGGTTGCGCTGGTTCTGGAAAGGAGTTATCGCAATTTTTCTCACTTACCGAGCTAGGCGCGGTAGTGACAAAATCCATCGCTTTGAAGCCAAGGTCAGGTCGGCCAACTCCGAGAATGGCTGAAACCCCAAGCGGAATGCTCAATTCAATTGGCTTGCAAGGCCCGGGCATAGATCAATTTCTCGAAGACGACATTCCCTGGTTAGTTGCAAATCACGCTCGAATAATTGTTTCAATTTCAGGTGAAACTGTTGATGATTACGCCTCTTTAGCCAGAAGACTTAGAGTCGTTCCAGGTTTAAGTGGAATTGAAGTAAATATCTCATGTCCAAATGTGGAAAATCGTGGATTGGTTTTTGCCTGCGATCCAGTGGCGTCACGCGAGGTAATAGAAGCGGTGCGACGGAATATTGGTGGCGAACTTCCAATAATCGCCAAGCTTTCACCTGATGTCACTGATATCGTTCAAATTGCTGGTGAGGTGATTGCAGCTGGTGCAGATGGCTTGGCATTAATTAATACCCTTCTGGGAATGGTCATTGATATCGACAAACAAAGACCAAAGCTGGCGGGGAAAACTGGGGGACTGTCAGGACCTGCCATCAGACCTGTTGCTGTGCGAGCCATTTATCAAGTTCATGCCGCCTTCAAAAATATACCGATCCTAGGAATGGGTGGGGTAACTAGCGGTAAAGATGCGCTGGAGATGATATTTGCTGGCGCAAGTGCGGTTTCGGTTGGTACCGCAAATTTCGGTAACCCAACAGCGGCAATAAAGGTTAAAAGAGAGATTCGAGAGTTGTTGACGGAACGCGGATTCAGTTCAATCTCCGAAGCTGTAGGTGTTGCGCACAATGATTGATGCTTCGATTAAATCACCGATTATCTTGGCACTAGATACTCCCGATGTTAGTTCGGTTCTTTCTATGATCAGCAAAACCAAAGAGTTTGTTTCGGTTTATAAGTTGGGTTTGGAGTTTTATCTTTCGCAAGGAGCCTCTGGTGTTTCGCAAATTCAACAGGCACATCCTGAAGTCAGTATTTTCCTAGATTTAAAACTGCATGACATTCCAAACACGGTCAAAGGTGCCTGCCGGAGTATCGCGT
This sequence comes from Actinomycetota bacterium, assembly GCA_041159565.1. Taxonomy (GTDB): domain Bacteria; phylum Actinomycetota; class Actinomycetes; order Nanopelagicales; family Nanopelagicaceae; genus MAG-120802. The sequence continues at coordinate 5,102 of JBEAXZ010000007.1, forward strand.
CCCTAAACCCCTTTATTTTGACGGTACATGCTTCGGGCGGCGCGGAGATGATTCGTGCAGCGGCAGAGGTACTGCCAAATACATTAATAACTGCGGTTACGGTGCTTACCTCATTAGATGCGGCGCAGTTGAAGGCAATGGGTTTGCCGGATGATCCAACTACTCTGGCCGTTACCCTCGCCGAGAATGCAGTTGAGAATGGGGCTCGAGCAATCGTTTGTTCGCCACATGAGGTGTCGCAAATCAAAGCCGCAATAGGAAAAAAAGCGCTCCTCATTACACCAGGGGTGCGCATGGCAAGCTCCTCATCGGATGACCAAAAAAGGGTTATGACACCTGCGCAAGCAATAGCCGCGGGTTCTGATTACCTAGTAATCGGAAGACCCATTACCGGCGCAGCAGATCCTCATCTTGCCGCTGCCGATATTTTCGCTTCTATCAAATAAGTTGCTTTAATTAGCAGGTGAGTAAACCCCCACAACTCTCCAATGAGGAGCGCAGAGCTGCTCTGGAAAAAGCTGCTCAATCGCGCAAAACCCGGGCTCTTTTTAAATCAGAGGTGAAACAGCGAAAGAGAAATTGGGTTGAAGCTTTTAACCATCAGGATGAAGCGATTCGAAAGATGAAAGTCAAGGAGTTGCTACTTAGCCTTCCCGGATTTGGTGAGATTCGAGCATTGAATGTCATGGACCGAGCCGGAATCTCACTAACACGAAGAGTGCAAGGTGTCGGTAAGAGTCAATACGAGATTTTGCTAAAAATATTGAAGGAAGAGTCATGAGTTCTGCGCCCGGAAAATTGATTGTTCTCTCAGGGCCTGGCGGAGTTGGAAAGAGCACTATCGTCACCGAGCTTAAAAAGTTTGATCATTTTTATTTCTCTATTTCTGCAACAACACGCCAACCCAGACCAGGTGAAATCGATGGGGTGGCGTATCACTTTGTAAGTGATACAGAGTTTTCCCAGATGGTTGATGAGCAAGTTTTCTTAGAGTGGGCAAAGTTTGCAGGTGCCAAATATGGAACGCCTAAGCAACCGGTTCTGGATGCGTTGCAGCAGGGTAAACATGTGCTACTGGAGATTGAGATCGAGGGAGCGCGACAGGTAAAGAGGTCGATGCCAAGTGCGGTGATGGTCTTTCTTCAACCTCCATCCATGGCCGAGCTAGAGGCTCGCATAACCAATAGAGGTACAGATACACCAGAGCGAATCGCGGCCAGATTGGCTTTGGCCCGACAGGAGATGGCTGCCGCTGGTGAATTCGATCATTTACTCACAAATCACCGGGTCGATGAGGTTATACAAGCGCTGGTATCCTTGGCGACCTCATAGGACCCGAAGGCCTTCAGGCTTGATGAGGCCCGTAGTGGCATCCGTTAGACAAAACTGATTAGTAAACGAGGAGTAAGCGTGGCGGCTCTTGATGGAATCACAAATCCACCGATTGATGAACTGCTAGATAAAAGCGGTTCGAAGTATTCATTGGTTCTTTATGCAGCAAAGAGAGCTCGTCAGATTAATGCTTATTACTCCCAACTCGGTGAAGGATTGCTCGAATACGTTGGTCCATTGGTTGAAACTCATGTTCACGAGAAACCTTTGTCAATCGCAATGCGAGAGATAAATGATGGATTGCTAACTATCGAGAATCTGGAGCCACAGAACTAGTTATCAGCCATGGCTGGCTCTCCGATCGTCTTTCCTCGCGGCCGTGAAGTTGTTCTTGGGGTTAGCGCGGGAATTGCTGCATATAAGTCCTGTGACTTGCTGCGTCGACTACAAGATCATGGGTTCTTGGTAACTGTTGTTCCAACTGAGTCCTCTTTAAATTTTGTTGGCAAGGCAACCTGGCAAGCTCTTTCGGGACGCAATGTTGCAACCTCGGTCTGGGAAAATACCGCGGATGTATCACATGTTTCGCTAGCTGATAAAGCCGATTTGATACTAATTGCTCCATCAACCGCGGATCTAATCTCTAGATTGGCGCAAGGAAGAGCTGATGATTTGCTAACCACAACAGTATTGGCAAGCAGCGCTCCCGTAATCGTTGTTCCAGCTATGCATCCAAATATGTGGCTAAATGCGGCTACTGTTGAAAATGTCAATCTTCTACGCCATCGCGGCATTACTGTTCTAGAACCAGACAATGGAAGATTAACCGGCAAAGATTCTGGAATCGGAAGATTCCCAGAAACGACAAGAATCATCGGAGAGGTTTTAAGAATCACCAACGCTGATTCGAAGTTACTGAATAAAAAAGTTTTGGTAACCGCTGGCGGCACTCGAGAGGCAATAGATCCCGTTAGATATATCGGAAATCGTTCCAGCGGTCGTCAAGGTCTTGCTGTGGCATATGAAGCACTGAGGGCCGGTGCCGAAGTTACCGTCATTGCAGGGGAAACTGATTACTTTGAACTAGAAGGAGCTCGAGTTCTCAAGATCGAAACCGCAGATGAGATGCGGGAAGCAGTTGCCGCCGAATTTCCCTTAGCCGATGTGTTGGTTATGGCCGCAGCTGTTGCTGATGCCAAGCCCGTGCGGAGCTCCGATGAGAAGATTAAGAAAGATAAATTCCAGGGGATTGATTTGGTTCTAAATGCTGACATCTTGGCGCAAGCTGGAAATAGTAAAACTTCAAACCAGATGGTTGTTGGCTTCGCAGCAGAAACAGGTGTGGATAATCTGAAGCTCGCACAGGAGAAATTACAACGGAAAAATGCCGACCTTCTCTATGTTAACGACGTTAGCAATGGAGCAGTATTTGGCTCGGACAACACTTCTGGATATCTTTTAAGTGCAGATGGCGGTCAAGAAGCTTTTCATCAAGTAGATAAACATGTAGTAGCAAAGGCGATAGTCAAAAGTATCGGCAAGAGACTGGAGCGAATAAATGGCTAAGAGGTTGTTCACATCTGAGTCTGTGACTGAGGGACACCCCGACAAAATTGCCGACGCTATTTCCGATGCGGTCCTAGATTCGCTGTTGTCCCAGGATCCGAAGAGCCGTGTTGCTTGCGAAACCTTGATAACTACTGGCCAGGTGCATGTCGCGGGTGAAATCACCACAAATGGATTTGCAGATGTTAATGAGCTGGTTCGTCAGACAGTATTGAATATTGGATACGACAGCTCTGATAAAGGCTTTGATGGCAATAGCTGTGGTGTCTCCGTATCTATAGGACAGCAATCACAAGACATTGCCGTGGGTGTTGATCACGCTTTGGAGGAGCGCGTTTCAAACTCTAAGGACCCTTTTGATTTACAAGGCGCTGGAGATCAAGGACTTATGTTTGGTTATGCCAACAGCGACACAAAAACCTTCATGCCATTACCTATAGCCATGGCGCATCAACTTGCCGCAAGGCTGACCGAGGTTCGTAAATCCGGTCAACTGGCTTATTTGAGACCTGATGGAAAGACCCAGGTCACAATTGAATACGACGGTGATAAGCCTGTGTCGCTGAACACTGTGGTTATCTCCTCTCAACATTCTGCTGATGTTGATTTGGAGCGAACCTTAGCTCCTGAAATAACTGAATATGTAATCAAACCGGTAATTGAAAGTTTTGATATTCCATCAAAGGATGTGCGCTTTTTGGTAAACCCCACAGGTCGTTTTGTTATTGGGGGGCCCATGGGAGATGCTGGTTTAACGGGGCGTAAGATCATTGTTGATACTTATGGCGGCCTGGCACGTCATGGAGGAGGAGCGTTTAGCGGAAAAGATCCATCTAAGGTTGATCGTTCTGCTGCTTACGCAATGCGTTGGGTGGCTAAGAATATTGTCGCGGCTGGTTTAGCAACTCGCTGCGAGGTGCAGGTGGCTTATGCAATTGGCAAGGCGCAGCCTGTTGGCCTCTTTGTAGAGACATTCGGCACTGAAACCGTACCGGTCAATCAAATTTCCGACGCAGTGATCTCGGTATTTGACCTTCGCCCCGCAGCAATCATTCATGAATTGAATTTGCTACGTCCTATTTACTCTAAAACAAGTGCCTATGGTCATTTTGGTCGGGAGCTGCCTGAGTTCACTTGGGAACGAACTGATAAAGCCGCTGAGCTTCTCAAAGTAATTAAAGGTTAAATGGCTGTGGCACATGTAAAGCCACTGAATTTAAAGCGTCAGCGAACGGTAACTGCGTCACGCAGAACGACAGATATTGAGCCCGGCGATCTTCAGGCTGAAGTGGTTCTGGATCTTGGTATTTTTCATTTTGAGCAAAGTTTTACCTATGCGGTTCCGGATCAATTTACAGAACTCCTTTCGGTGGGCAGTATTGTTCAAGTTCAATTTAAAAACACGAAGCTCAATGGATTGGTTGTTGCCATTGAACCAAGAAGTAAACGCAATCTTTTGAGTATAGAAGGGTTGCGGGCCACCAATGTCTTCAGCTCAAAACAGATGGCTTTTTTTGAGAAGGTTGCAGAAAGATACTTAGCTAACTTTGGACAGTTAATCTTAAAATCTCTTCCGCAATTGAATAAGTCCACGCAGTTACAGGGCAGGAGTTTCTCTGAAATTCCGGGCAATTCGATGACAGGACGAAGAAGTTTTGTGCCTGTGAGCCTCGACAATAGCAATTTTCAGGTTATGTCGAAATATCTTAACTCAGCTCACAATGAGCCCGGATCCACTTTGCTAATTTTCCCCACATTAAAAGCCTTGGAAGAGTTTCGAGATGCATGGTTGAAGGGGCAGGGGATTAATCACATTGAGGTAGGTGCCCATCTGTCACCTACTCAGCGACGTCTAGTTTTTGAAAAACTCCTAACTCTGGAGAACTTAGTGATTCTGGGATTGCGTAGCGGGATTTTCATCCCAGCTAGAGATTTGGCGAGAATATACATACTAGATGAGAGCTCACCGCAGTACACCGAGCAGAGGTCTCCGTATTGGAATCTTCGTGATGTGTCACTGCTTCGATCTGAGGCAGAAGGCTGCGAAGTTGTGTTTTTTGGACATGGATGCTCCGCCGAGCTTCAACGTTTGATGGATTTGAACTGGGTAAAGCCGACAAGAACGAATTCCTCACTGATATTAACCAAACGAATCCAGAGTTCGCCAAGCAGTTATTTTGAAATTATACGAAATGGATTGAAGCAAGGCCCAGTTCTAGTGTGTTTAGCGACAAAGGATTACGCGCCGGGATTCGTTTGTAGAAACTGTAGAAACAGGGCACGTTGTAAATGTGGCGGGTTACTCTCTTTAAAGGATAAGGGATCAGCGGCATGTTCGATATGCGACGCAGTGTTGAATGATTGGAGATGTGTTGAATGCCAAAGTATGCAATACCTTGTTTATCGGAGCGGAGCGAAGAAGGTAGTGGAGGAGATTGGAAAGGCGTTCCCCGGAAGAAGGGTGGTATTGAGTTCAACGGATTCCGTAGCGGATACAGAGATTGATGAAAAATGCATCGTAATTTCAACATATTCAACTCTTGTGCAAGCAAAAAATGGCTATACCGGAATGGTGCTGTTGGAGGGCGAAGAGATGTTGGCCCGACAATTTATCCGGGCCGAGGAGGAGCTATTCAATCTGTGGTTAAATATCTTGAGCCTTGCCCGGCCCGGCGCAGAAATATTCTTATCTCTGCCCTCTTCAAATCCAGTTTCGCAAGCCATCATCGCCGGAAAGCCAATAAAGTTCATGCAATACCTCAATAAAGACCGTCTCGAAACTAACTTGCCTCCTTACGTCAGAATAATTCAGATAGAGGGAGAGATCCGAGCGTTATCCGGATTGCGAATTAGATTGGAGAATGAATTCGGAAATCTCCTTAATACGCTTATTTCAAACTCTGGCACTAGGCTTACTCTTAAGGCAAAGCATGAAGGCGCTGCTGAACTCTTGAAATCGTTGAAGGCCTTACAAAAAATGCGCTCCTCTAGTGGTAAGGAGCTCTTCGCTATAAAGGTAGATCCTTACTACCTTTAATAGCAGGTAGAATTACCCCATGGCGATTCAACCCATCAGATACTTTGGCGATCCAGTACTGACGACTCCTGCCTCCCCAGTGATTGACTTTGATAAAGAGTTAAGAAACTTGGTGCGAGATCTAACAGATACGATGTTAGATGCCCCTGGAGCTGGGTTAGCCGCTCCACAAATTGGAGTTCCATTGCGGGTATTTGTTTGGCATGTAAATGATGAATTCGGACATCTGGTTAACCCAACACTTGATTTGAGTGAAGAGATGCAGGATGGGGAAGAGGGTTGCCTATCCTTTCCAGAGTTAAGTTATGACACACCAAGGGCATATCGCGCCGTAGCTAAGGGCTGGAACATGCATGGGGAGCCATTAGTGGTTGAGGGCACAGAGTTTCTAGCGCGAGCGCTGCAGCATGAGACGGATCATCTCAATGGAGTGCTGTTTATTGATCGACTTCCGGGTGATTTAAGAAAGCAAGCTATGAAAGATATTCGTGAATCAGAGTGGTTTATGGAGGCAGAGTCAGCGGGCTTCTCTCCGGAAATCAAAGTTTCACCACACTCAACTTTTGGGCGAAACATTTAGTTGGGTGCATTGAATATCCTTTTGGCATCTTCAGATAAGGTAGCAATTCCAATATGTGATTACCTGATTCAAAACCATGACTTGAAGCAGGTTATTACCGGTCCCGACAAGCCAACAGGACGGGGACGCAATCTAAACCCTAATGATTTTTCGTCCTACTGTAGCGTGCGAGGGCTGGAGGTTTTGAAACCTGCAAATGATGCTGAACTTGATGCCCTACTTGAAGCGATTACACCAGATCTTATTGTTACAGCCGCATATGGTCGGTTAATAAGGAAGCATCAACTATCAATGCCAACTCACGGTTGGATAAATGTCCACTTCTCGTTGTTACCGCGATGGCGAGGCGCTGCTCCAGTTCAATTTACGATCCTAAACGGCGATGAACTAAGTGGTGTAACTGTTTTTAAACTAGACGTTGGGCTAGATACTGGACCTGTTTACGACTCAGTTGAATATCGATTGACGGGCAATGAAACCTCAGAAGAGTTGTTAGATATTTTGAGTAGGTTGGCTGTGAAGCCCCTTGAGGAGTCTTTGCGGAAGATTGAACATGGCTTTGAGCCCACGCCTCAGGGTGGGCAAGAGGTGACTCTGGCTCCAAAACTTTCAAAGGCAGATGGTGAAATAGATTGGTCAACAGATGCGACATCACTTGAGAGAAGGGTGCGGGCGTTATCACCTTGGCCGGGTGCTTGGAGTAGATTGAATGGAAAACAGATAACTATTGTGCAAGCGGAGGTGTCAAGAAACCCTCGAGAAAAGGATTCAGAAAACGGTACCTTGAACCTTGGACCAGAAATTGCAGTTCAATGTAGGGAAGGTTTGCTAATTCTCAAGCGCGTCAAGCCAGAAGGAAAGAAAGAGATGTCCGCGGATGAGTGGGTTCGCGGCATTCAGAATAGAGAACACCTCCGATTTGAAACCGTCTGAGATATGAGAGAGATAGATAACCCGAGGCTTTTAGCTTTCGAAGTATTGGCAGAAGTCGCGTTCAAAAATGAGTACAGCAATCTGCTGTTACCTAAATATCTAGCTGCATCTCAAATGTCGAAGAGCGATAAAGCAATGGCTACCGAGTTGGTATATGGCACCTTGCGCATGAAGGGTTTGTACGACCGATACATCCGAAGTTCCAGTGATCGAAAATTGGAAGATATCGATCCGAAGGCTCTGATTGTGTTGCAAATGGGCACACATCAGCTTAAGGGTATGCACACGCCCGTACATGCCGCAATCTATGAGAGTGTTGAATTGGCAAAAAAGGTAGTTGGAAGATCTACCTCCAGTTTTGTGAATGCGGTATTGAGGCGCGTCTCCGAGAAAGAAACTCTTCAATGGGAAGGTGATTTGATTTCCACATTGGCCAGTGAACACTCTCACCCGGAATGGATAGTTAGTTCCTATCTTGATAGTTTGAAAGATGAAAGCCAGGTTAGGAATCTGCTAGAGGCAAATAATCGCGCCACAAAGCCGACATTAATTGCTTGGCCGGGGCTTTCCAGTAAAAATGAGTTGATTAATGAAGGAGCCACAGATCTTGATGATTCGGTAAACGCCGTTGTTTTTGATGGAAATCCTGGTGAGTTGGCGGCGGTAAGAGAACGACGGGCTGGTGTTCAAGATTACGGATCCCAAATTGTTGTAGAAGAGTTCTTCAAAAGTCATGAAGAAAATTTGCGTTGGTTGGATCTTTGCGCAGGCCCAGGTGGCAAGGCGGCATATTTATCCGCACTCTTAGCGAACCATGGAGGTGAGTTTGTAGCAAATGAGATTTCGGAACCGCGCGCAAAGCTTGTGAGCCAAGTTGTAAAGTATGGAACGACAACAAATTTTGATGGACGTCACTTGCCTGAATCTTTCGGAAGATTTGATCGAATCTTGATTGATGCCCCTTGTACTGGCATCGGAGCGTTGCGTCGCAGGCCAGAGGTGCGTTGGCGGCGTAGCGTTCAGGATCTCAAACAGCTGGTAGCGCTGCAATCTGAGTTATTAGATGCCGCAGCAGATAAATTGAATTCAAACGGAATCTTGGCCTATGCCACTTGCAGTCCTCACCAAGCGGAGACCATTTTTCAAGTTAAGGGATTCCTAAAGAGGCATTCAGGGTTCGAAGTTTTGCCAATAAATCATCAAAGAGCGGACAAGGATGGGTTTTTACAGTTGTGGACCCATCTCGATGGTTGTGATGCTATGTTTCTAGCTCTGCTTCGCAAGAGAGGTTAATAGATGATAAGAATCTGTCCGAGTATTCTCAACGCTAACTTTGATGATTTACCCAATGAGATACTTAAGGTTGCAGGTCATGCAGATCTTTTGCACTTGGATGTTATGGACAATGTCTTTGTTCCAAATTTCACTTTTGATCTCGAAAAGTCGTTGGACATTATCAGCCTATCCGCTTTGCCGGTTGATGCGCATTTGATGATCAATAATCCAGATACAGAAGCGGTCAAATATGCAACCGCAAATACCGCCAGCATTACAGTTCATTTCGAAGCCTGCAAAGATCCACTGCAGACACTGAGGCAGATCAGATCAAAAGGAGTAAGAGCGGGTTTAGCGATAAAACCTAATACTCCTATTGAGGCAATAGAAGAGTTGTTGCCTGATGTCGACATGATTCTGGTTATGACGGTCGAACCTGGTTTCGGAGGTCAGAAATTCATGTCAGAGATGATGCCTAAGGTTGAAAAGGCTAGAAATTGGTTGAGAGAGAAATCTTTTGATGAGAAATGGATTCAGGTAGATGGTGGAATCTCTTTGGAAACGATTCGTACGGCGTACCAGGCAGGTGCAGACACATTTGTCGCAGGATCTGCGGTTTATCGTTCAGACAATCCAGGAGAGATGATTGATCAATTGAGGCAAAAAGCCTTATCTTGAGCAATATAACCACTCAACCAAAACTCTCTACTTGGTAGACTCGCCCATATGACATTCAAGACTTTTGACCAGCTCTGGGCAGAGCTTCAGGAGATTGCTGCAAATAGACCGGAGGGCTCTGGAACTGTTAAACAGTTGGATGCCGGAATACATGCAATTGGCAAGAAGATTTTAGAAGAGGCTGGCGAGGTTTGGTTAGCTGCTGAGCATGAGGATGACGAGTCATTGGCTACTGAAATAAGTCAGCTGCTATATCACCTGCAAGTTTTGATGTTGGCTCGAGGTATATCCCTCAAAGATGTTTACGGGAAGCTATAAAGGGAGCAATATGCTGAGAGTAGCGTTACCAAATAAGGGATCATTAGCTGATTCAGCTGCAGAGATTCTGCGAGAAGCTGGCTATAGACAGAGAAGTGACCAGCGGGATCTCACCTACATAGATCCGAGCAATGAGGTTGAGTTTTATTACTTAAGACCAAGAGATATTGCGGTTTACGTAGGTTCTGGCGAGTTGAACATTGGTATTACTGGCCGCGATTTGTTGCTTGATTCAGAGGCCGATGCTTCTGAGATTATGAACTTAGATTTTGGCAAGAGCCTATTTCGCTTCGCCTCCATTCCAGGGAATGAAGCGTTGCAGGGTAAGAGGATTGCTACTGCGTACCCAAATCTGGTTCGAAATTTCTTGAAGAGCAAAAAGATAGATTCTACCGTGGTGCCGCTAGATGGCGCTGTCGAAGGTGCAATTAAATTGGGCGTAGCTGATGTAATCGCAGATGTCGTATCAACCGGAAATACTCTAAAGCAGGCTGGGCTGCAGGTATTCGGTGAAGAGATTTTGCGTAGCGAAGCGATACTGATTGAGAGGACAGGCGCAAAGCGGGAGAGCAAGGCTGAGACTATGATTCGCCGTATTGGTAGCGTAGTAATCGCCAGGCAGTACGTATTGGTTGATTACGATGTTAAGAAGGTAAATTTGGAAGATGCCTGTCGATTAACACCGGGTCTGGAATCTCCCACCATTTCGCCTTTACAAAAAGATGATTGGGTCGCTGTTCGAGCGATGGTTAAGAGATCTGAGGTTCATGACATCATGGACCAGCTATGGGATCTGGGAGCACGCGGGATTCTAGTAACTGATATTCATTCCTGCCGTCTATAAAAGCTTTTATCGCTATAGATATTTGAGAATCAAACGCAAATCATCCTCAGTGAGACATATATCTGCAACTTCATTTAAAGCAG